>NZ_AMYT01000018.1 GCF_000313915.1 Catellicoccus marimammalium M35/04/3 | reverse complement strand
GAGCGTCCCTTGCAGATCGACTGACTCATGTTAGAAAGAAAAAGGAAGAAAAAATAGGGTGGACTGAAAGGAGAGCTTGCTCGACTAGAAGCAGGTTCCGCCCTACCTTTTTTCTTTCCGATTGTTTTTTGAGGGCGTGGGGGTGGGGACACTCCTACGCAAAAAAACAATGTGTGCAAAAGAAAAAAGAGGTGCATTGCACCTCTTTTTCCGTCTATCAATTCTTTGAAGTACTTAATCGACCTATTCAAAATCAAATACTTCTAAAACAAATTCTCTAACTTTTACTAATATGAAAACCTAGAAAGTACAAGAATTTTTGTATATTCATTGTATCATGGATCTATTAAAATGAAAAGTCTAATTTTGGAATATATCCTAATAAGGATCTACTTTCCATTGTAGGATCCTATAATCCATTCTTTCTTAAGAATATAAAGTAAGGAAGCATTGCAAAGCAATGTCTTCCCTGCGACAGCACAGCTGGAGCTTACTTTCGTAGTGGCGGTGGCGGTTGGAACGGAGAAAGTAACAAAAAAGGTGGCAAATGCCACCTTCCTACTTAATAGATTTCCATATACAGCTCAGCGTCTTCATCTAAACCTTGAATACTTGCTAGAATCTCTTTCCCTTCTTCACATTCTCCAAAAAGATTTTCTAAGCCTTCTTCTTCCACCCAAATTGGATAGACACTCATATCTTCAATAGTATCCCAATCTAATTTAGTTTCAATAGTATCCTTTATCGTTCTATCATAGTAATTTGAATATCGTGTAATTTGTACATATGCAGTACAGTTATCAAAATAATGTCTAGAATATACGTGGAATTTCTCACTCATTATCCATAACCTCCAATACTCCTCCATTAAGAAAACGTTTTTTACCATCTGTAATCCATTTATAAATAGCTTCTGGTACTCCTGCTTTTAACACTTCTAAACACTCTTCTTGTTCAATATCATACCAATCTCCATGAGCAACAACATCGCCTGTTACCATATACGTATGTAAATTGACCCAAAGAGAATACTCTTTATATCCAAAGCCTGCTACATCAATACGGAACAACATCACTTGTGCTTCCTCATTAAACTCCACTGTTACTAATTTTGCATTCATAATAAACTCTCCTTTTTGTTTGAAAAATCTTTTTATGAGTTCCTGCAACTCACACTTTCTTGAGAACATGAGAGAAAAGGAGAGATGACAAGGGCAAAGAGCGGAGCGTCCCTTGCAGATCGACTGACTCATGTTAAAAGAAAGAAAAAAACCATTGTGAAACAATGGTTTCCTTCATGCGACAGCACAGCTGGAGCTTATTTTCGGAGTGGTGGGGGCGGTTGGAACGAAGAAAATAACAAAAATAATATATGATATAATTATTTTAAATAAATAATGGAAGAAGGAATAAAATGAACAAAAGTAAGAAGAACAAAAGTAAGAAGAACGAAAGTAAAAGTAAAGTAATTTTTTACAAAAAAGCAGAGCATGAAATAGACGATGAATCAAATTCTTCTAAGAAAACAAATAATATCCTATGTGCTTGTATTTCATCATTATTAGTATCAATACCTGTACTCTATATGTTGTTTATTATATGTCAAAATTTATACTTAATTCCAAACATGATATCATCTATAGTAATGATAATAGTAATGATAATAGTATCAATACCGGTATCCATATTATTATATAATATTTTTAAAAAAGATTTTTTTAAAAATTTACATTCAATACTAGAAGAATCTATTACTATAAATCATATTATTATCATAGTGTTCATCATTATTGTGCTTGGCTTTATCGTGATTGCTATTACAAGCATTTTCATTTCAAAGGTGTCTATTTTTATCAACAAAAATTTAGTTGAGCCTTTTATATTAACATTAACTTTCATCACTGCATTTATTGGAGTAGTATATTCAGCAGAGTTAGATCGTGAAGCACAAAAGCATTCAGAATCTTCATGGAGGGAGAAACTTTTAGAATTTGAGCAAAAACCCTATTATACAATTGAAGATTTATTTGTACTTAATAGCTTTATTAATCCTTACAACGATAATGGTATTGATTGTACAATAAATAAAGAACTTATTAAAATTGCAAAACATTATACTGAGGATCAAAAAGAAGCAGACAATAATAATAACAAAACTACTTTATTTGATTTTCAATATAAACAAACATATATCGATAACTACTTATCAAAGAACGAAGAATATAAATTAAAATCAGAAGATATGACAACTATAAGAGTATTAGCCCATAAGTTACTAAAAGATGATTGGAAAAAGTATTAAATTTGTAATTTAATACTTCTATTTGTGATACAATGAATTTATATAAGAGCTAGTTTTTTTCATTATTCTCTACTAGCTCTTTCATTATGTATCAAATGTATAATCAGATAGCACCCTGTTTATACATTTGATAAAAAAATAAAAAGTGGATTTTACTTCCACTTTCTTTTAAAATAGAAATGTCTAATCTAAACTGTATAATCTGAATTTAGGATAAAGGAGGTATAAAAATGAAAATTGGATATGCACGAGTCAGTACAAGAGAACAAAATTTAGATCGTCAATTGGATCAATTAGAAAAAGCTGGTTGCAAGAAAATCTTTCAAGAGAAGCTATCTGGAAAAAATATGGATCGACCTGCATTACAAAATTTACTTTCTTTTATTCGTGAAGATGATGAAGTCATTGTAGTAAGTTTAGATCGTTTAGGAAGAAGTAGCCAAGATATAACAGCAATTCTAGAAAAGATTAAACAAAAAGGAGCAACAATTAATATCCTAAACTTACCTTCTTTTGAAGGAATAACAGATCCAAACTTAAAAAATCTTCTAACGAACTTAGTGCTGGAGATTCAAAAATATATCTCCGAGCAGGAACGACAAACCTTATTGGAAAGACAAAAGGAAGGTATACGATTAGCCAAAGAAAGAGGAGCATATAAAGGTGGAGTAGTTCAATATTCAAAGGATAGCAAAAATCCACAACGTCGATTAATTTATGAAACAGTAGTTGATATGCTGGAACGCAAAAGAAATGGAGAGCCAATCACAATCCAACAAATTGCAAATCATGTAGGTATCACAAGAAGCACAGTATATCGTATAAAAAAAGAAATTGAAGAAATTGAAAACAAAACAGAAAATTTAAAATAGAGGAAAAAAGAATACACTCATGGATAATGATAAAATTTTAAATGATATTGCACAAATACATAGACAAATAGAACCATCTTATGATTCGGAAATCATTGATTTATACAATTCTATAGAGAATCAACAATTAAGAGAGATATTTTCTTCATTGCATGAAAACTACAATATTTTTTTTGATATAATAAATCAATGTATTTTCCAACCATACCATTACCTAAACGCTCAAAATAGTAGAGATTTATTAAAAATAATAAACTTAACTTTTAAATTACAAAATAGCTTATTAAATACAGAATATGAATTTAATATTGAATGCGAGGAAACTATTAGATATTGTTTAAATTTCTTAAACACTCGTGGAAGTAATATACCAGAAGATTTTCAGACGATTGATATATATATTACAATTCCTATTTTCAAGCTAAAAGGTAATATAAAATCAAAACAAATTCAACAATATGAACTTAAGTTTATCGGCGAAGGTTCTTATGCTAAAGTGTACAAATATAAAGATAAAGAATATAATAAAAATTTTGCAATAAAAAGGGCTAAGAAAAATATTAATGAAATAGAATTAAACCGATTCAAACAAGAATTTGATATCATGAACAAATTATCCTCTCCATATATTTTAGAGGTATACAAATATAATAATAATAACAATGAGTATACAATGGAATATGTAGAAAATACTCTTTATGGTTATATAAACTCACATACTCAAAAACTAACTTTTCAACAAAGAATAAAATTATGCAATCAAATAATAGAAGGATTTTCCTACATACATTCTAAAGGTTATTTACATAGAGATATTAGTTTTACAAATATTTTAGTAAAAGAATATGACAATGACCTTTGTGTAATTAAAATTTCTGATTTTGGATTAGCAAAAGCATTGGAAAGTGAAAGCAATTTAACTAATAGTAATACTGATATAAAAGGTTCCCTAAATGATATTACTAATCTAAAACAAATAGGTTTTAATAATTTCGATGAAAGGTTTGACATTTATGCAATAGTACAAGTACTTGGTTTTATATTAACTGGCAGAGAAAAAATTGAAAGTATTTTAAAATCTAACAATGCTAATGTAGTAAATTTTGTACGTAAGGGAACAAATACAAATTTAGATCAAAGATACCAAACTATAGAAGAATTAAAATCATACTACAACAGATATATACTTCAAATGAATAATAAGGAGAAATAAAATATGAAAGCAGTTCAAATTAGTGCTAGAACTCTAGATCGTTTAAATAAATTCATCAAAAATCAAGAAAAAGTTACAAGAACTCAATTCATCAATCGAGCAGTAGACTTCTTTTCTACTTGCTTAAGCAATAGATATTTACGTAGAGATTATAAACCTTTAAAGCAGGTGCAGATTGAAGAAGAAGGATTCTTCAATGATCGATTAAAAGCAGGTAAAGAGAACTACAAAAAACCTATGTATAACATTCTTTCTGCTTGTATTGACGCCTATTTAGACTATCTACAAGGAAACTTGAAAAAAAGAAATATTGCGATTGTACAATTTTTCTATTTTCCTAAGAAATATGTTTTCTATTTTGATCCAGAAATAAATATACGTGTTGGCGACATAGCAATGACACGAGTAAAAAATCATGGAAAAACTTTAGATCAGTGGGCTTGTATTCGAGCAGTCGGCTATTTAGAAGGAGCTGATAAAAAATATAAATCTCTAATAAAGATTCGTCATTTTGATGATTTGAGTGAAAATACTCAATTAAGAATACGAGATATGTTGAGCAATCAACCTAAAAAGATAAAAACTAAAAAAATGAAGAAAAATAAATTATCTATTGAAAAAAAATCCAGTGAAAACTCTGAAATTTCTACTGAAAATCAAGAAAAGTCAGAATAAATTCATAGTTTATTTATGATATAATGAATGTTGGCACTATCTTTTCAAGTGTACGTAAACTTGGAAGGAGGTGTATATATGTTACTATACGATACGTTTAAATTTATTATTTGTCCAATTGTAGTAGGCGTAATATTACAATTGTTTTCTGAATGGCTAAAACAGAAAAAAAAATAATAAAAGTGCCTTTTTTAGTCTGAGCACCTTGCAAATGCAAAAAAGCACCTAGTGGTATGTGAGAGTTCCACTAGGTGCTTTCGTATATATGTCATATACGATACGTTTATTTGCATTTATATTATACAATAAAGAATAATTGATAACAACAAATACATAATAATTACTTTCGTAATCTTTTATGAATACATTTGTATTTAATATGTAATTTATTTGTATTTATATTAGATTACATTTGTATTACAAATATAACAAGAATGGGGAATATATGAAACCACAATTAAGATTTAAAGAATTTACTGATGAATGGGAAGAGAAGAAGTTAGGGGAGATTGCGGACGTAAGAGATGGAACACATTCATCTCCTAAATTTGTAAAAGAAGGTTATCCATTGATTACTTCTAAAAATTTGAAAGATGGGAAACTAGATTATAGTTCTATAAATTATATTTCTAAACATGATTATGAAGAAATTAATAAACGTTCTTATGTGGAAGATAATGATATTTTAATGGCTATGATTGGAACGATTGGTAATCCTGTCAAAATTGTAAAAGAGAAAGAATTTGCAATTAAAAATGTAGCCCTTATTAAAGATAAAAATAAACAAAATAACTATTTGATTCATTATTTACAATCGAATAATATAAAAAAACAATTTTTGTTAGAATTAGCAGGTGGAACTCAAAAATTTATTTCATTAAGTACTATTCGTAATATAAAAATCCAACTTCCACCCTTACTTGAACAAGAAAAGATAGGAAAATTTTTCTCTTTGCTAGATCAACGAATCGAAAAACAGGAGCGAAAAGTAACATTATTGGAAGAAGAGAAAAAAGGATATATGCAAAAGCTGTTTAAGCAGGAGCTACGGTTTAAAGATGAAGAAGGAAATGACTATCCAGAGTGGGAAGAGAAGAAATTAGGAGAAATTGCAAAAATATATGACGGTATGCATAGTACACCTAATTATAAAAATCATGGAGTTCCATTTCTTAGTGTAGAAAATATTTCTGATTTGAAAACAAATAAATATATTTCTGAGGAAGAATATCAAAATAGCTTTAAAAATAATAAGGCTGAATATGGAGATATATTTATGACAAGAATTGGTAGTATAGGAGTAGCAAATATTAATTTAAATAATGAGGTAGCATACTATGTTAGTTTAGCCCTTATTAAACCTCAGAAAATCAATAATTGGTATTTAATGCATGCAATTCATTCAGAACAGGTACAAAAAGATTTATGGAGTAAGACGTTACAAGTTGCATTTCCTCAAAAAATCAATAAGGGAGATATTAATTTTATTAAAATTCCATTTCCTTCTCTACCCGAACAAGAAAAGATAGGGAATTTCCTAAGCCTATTAGATCAACGTATAGAGAAAGAGCAGGAGAAATTGAGATTGATGAAGAAAGAAAAACAAGGATTATTGCAACAATTATTTATATGCAAATAATTTTACTATAGTATTTAATATACATATTAAGTAATATAATATTATCATGAATATTAGTATATTAGAGGAGAGATAATATGGAAGACCGTATAAAAGATCGTATAAAAGATCATATGGAAGATGATATTGTTAAATTTTATAAGGAAGATATATTTAAAAGAAATAAATATTTAAACATTATTATTTCTTTATTAAACAAAGAGGATAGACATTTTTCAATATCCTTAGATGGAAGATGGGGTAGTGGTAAAACTGTATTTTTAAAACAATTAGAATATTTGGCTAATCGTACCGATATTCCTAAAACATCTGAAGATGAAGAAATAATAAAGTTCAAGGACGATTACATAGCAATTTATTTTGATTCTTGGTCATATGATAAATATGATGATCCACTTCTTACCATTTTGTATTTATTAATTAATCAATTAAAGGATATGGAATTATTAAAAGATAAAGTAAAAGAAACAATAGCAAAGTTATTATCTTCCTTAGGCTATGTCTTAGCAAATACAATACTTGAAAAATTTGGAATTGATTCTATTTTAGATAATTATCAAAATATAAATGCAAAAAAAAATGATCAATCTATGTATGAAAATATAATGTCTATAGAAGAAAAAATAGACTTAATAGGAAATTCGTTGAATGAGATTTTAGGCTATACAAAAAAGAAACGAATACTTTTTATTATGGATGAATTAGATAGATGTAATCCTAATTTTGCTATTTCTCTATTAGAAATTACAAAACATATTTTTATATCTCCAAATATAAATTGTATTTTCGGCATAAATAAATTTGAATTATCAAAAATTATATCCCATTATTATGGAGATATTGATTCAATAACATATTTAGATAAAATATTTAATTATTCATTTAATCTCCCTATTCCAACAAAAATACATTTAAGAAATTATATAGAATATATATATACATCTATATATAAAAAGGATATTCCTGATCATTCGTCAAAGTTAGATGGTAAATTATCTATACTAGATCTATTTATCCATGAATTACCAAAAATTTTTAATAATGCAAATGTATCATTGAGAGAGATTAATTTTATTACTTCACAATTAGATAGTATACGTTGGGAAGATATAAATTATTATAGGTATGATGAGCAAGGTAAAAAAAGACGTCTTAGTCGCTTAAAAACTGATGTTAATAGCCTTATTTTTATATATTTATGTATTTTAAAGACAAAAGATTATCTCCTTTTTTATACAATAATTTCAGATCCTATGAATCCTAGTAATATAGAAGTATTAAAGGACAATGTTTCCTCCTTGTGCAATATACAGGATAGAGATAAGGATTATTTTTCTAAAATAAGTTACAATGGCGGCAATGAATATCGTAATTACAAAAAAATGATTGACACCATTTCTTTCTTAGGATAAATACAAAATAAATACACTTGTAATCAATATGTATTTTATATGATTACAAGTGTATTTATCATTTTTCTTTATAAAATTCTTCTACAATATATTCTAAAACTTTAGATCTATTTACGCCCATTTCTTTAGCTGTTGCGTCTATTTTTTCTGCTAGATACATTGGATAACGTACTGTAATAGATTTTTTTTCCATCTTTTTGACCTTCTCCAATTTACTTTTCATCTTATCCATTTTATCTTTTGCTGGTAAAGATGATTCATTTAATGTAGATAATGTATAATCTCCATTATCTACAATATCTGCATATCTATTTTCTTTCTTCTTAGTTGTTTTCTTTTTTGCTGTTGGTTTTTTATCACTAGTTTTATTATTATCAAATCTACTCATTAATCTTCATCTCCTAATTTTGTGATTTCATTAAAAATATTTTCTAATGTATCAATAAATTTTTTATCTGATTGTGTCATATGATCCTTTTCTTCTAAATAATCTACAACATATTTTCTTTCTAGCATAGAAGCATTAATAGCTTCTTTTTCAGGAATAACTCCAATTACATCATCAAATGTTTCTAGTTGACTCAAAAATTCTTTTGATGTTGTTGTATTATGTTTTACTCGATTCGCAATAAATTTTAGATCTGCGATTACATAAGATTCCAATGTTCGTGGATCAACTACTCCTTCTTTTAATCCTTCAATTCCCTTAATTACCTTATCATGACTTTCATATCCAAATCGGCTTGGCTCTAAAGGAGAAATAATTAAATCAGAAGCAGTCGCTGCATTCATTGTTAATAAATTCCATGCAGGATTCAAATCTAAAATTACATAATCATAATCAAAATCTTTATAATTCTTTCCAAACCACATAAATAGTAATAATTCTTTATTAGGCTTCATTGAAATATCTGATAATAAACTTGTCCCTAAATTCAAGGAAGCAGGAATTAAATCAATATTATCATCAACTTGCTGAACTTTTACTTCCCCAATTCCTCTAAAAATATTTTCTGTAGTGTAAGTAACTTCTTCTAGATCAAACATACTTGATAAACTTCTTTGTGAATCTAAATCTAACAATAATACTTTCTTACCATGTTGAGATAAATATTTACTAAATTGATAAGATAAAGTTGTTTTTCCAACCCCACCTTTTGTTGCTAAAAACGAAATAACTTGCATTATGTATACCTCCAATAATTTGTTTTATTAACCACATACTTATAATACCACAACAAATACATTTTGTATACACTTTAATTACATTTGTAATCACTTTAATTATAAATAATTACAAATGTAATCATTTGTATTACAAAATAAATACATATAAAAACCCTTTATAAATAAAGGTTTGCAAATAATTTATTATTTTTAGTTATTTACCTCGCTAATTGAATAAGAAAAAATAAGTTCTTGAGATTTTTTCATTGTATGATAAAATATAGACATAAATTAATTTTAAAAAGTAAATAGATAAAAACAAAATTGAATTAAGCAAAAAAGCTAGGTCTTACAAACCTAACTTCGTGAGAATAGATATTATCTGAATCTAGACAAAAAAAATAAGCAAGTGCGGGAACACTTACTTATTGAGGTTCAGTTGATACTCCAACTATCAAGAGAACATTGCCAATACGATGTTTAATTGATTACTTAATTCTTCAAATTTGTTTTATTTTTAACTTTAATAATTTAAACCGATATATAAGATATAAAATCTTATCTACGTTTAAATTATAGCAAAAATAAAGCGATTAGACAAGATTAAGAATCAATTTTCTCTAGTAAAAATAGGACAGCGTATCAACTGAATCAAGAAGTTGATACGCTTTTTTGTTTATCTAGAAAGGAAGAACAAAAATGACACAAACTCTGAACTATGAACCAACATTAAACTATCAAGGAGCGTATGGAAATCCAACGCAGGAAGTTATGCGTAATGATCAATTATCTATCACAGCAAGAGGGCTTTATGCTTACTTAGCAACTTTTGCAGGGAAAGAAAAAGTATGCTTTCCATCAATCTACACAATCTTTAAAGAATTTGGAATTGGCAAAAACACATTTTACAAATACATTAATGAATTAGAAGAAGCAGGAATTGTAAAACGTGTTCGCAGATTATGCAAATCCACAATGTATCAATTATTTGATCAAAAAGAAGACGATGGATCATATGGAACAACTACACAAGACGTTATGCGTAATACTGCAGTATCCGCAAATGCAAAAGCAGTTTATGCTTATTTAGCGACAATCGCTGGGAATGATAATATTTGTTATCCAGATTTAAACACGATTATTACTGATTTAAATATCTCAAAAGACTCTTTCTACAAGTATACTGATGAATTAGAAGAAGCAGGGATTGTAGAACGTACTCGTCGTTTTGGTCGCCCAACGATTTATAAATTATTAGATCGTACTTCAAATAATGACAAAAATTCTTCTCATGATAAAAATGAATCAGAAAATATGGACAATACAATTTCAGAAACTTCAAACACTTCTATTTCCGATGATTTGGTAAAAGCTATTTCTAAAGTTTTAACCACAGAAAATAAACAAGAGAATAATAACAATAAAAATATGAATATTACTAAAGAATCTAAGAAAAAAGATGAGATGAACCAAGCAGAGCTAGCTAAAAATTCTTATATCCATCAAGAATCAAAATATATCAAAAAGAATCTTAAAGAATTAATTGCTAAATATGCTGTTGATCATAACTTTAACTTTAGTCTTAAACTAGCTCGTAAAATTGAAAAAGCTATCTTTGGTGCTAAGAAAACTGCCACTAAAGAACTTCTAAGAGAAAATGTACTAGCACAAAAAGACCTATCACTAGAAAATGATAAGTCTATCTTTGATATGCCGTTAGAGTCATTAAATGACCACATTTATTATGTTTTAGATCGCTTATTTTACGTAATGATGGAAAGTAAAACTATTAAAAATCCTGCTCGTTATCTATTCACTTCTCTTAAGAATGAATTTAAAGAATTAATTGCTAATGTTAAAAAACCTAAACTAGAAGTGCCTATTTTTTCAGATGATGAACTAGAATTAATTAATCCTAATAATTTCCAGCTTGCGTAATGTTATAAATTAAGAAGTTTATCACTACCTCTCATTCCAACAACTTTTCCGATAAAAGTAATATTATTCAAAATGGATTTAGTTAAAGGAATATCTTTAGAATAATTCAAGTCTAGAGATTCGAAGTGAAGAATAGGAATGGTATGTCCATTATCCCCTTCTATTTTTCCTAATCTGGCTAGACTATATTCATCGTCTAATAAATAAAATACAATATCTCCAATTTTTAATTTAGCATCTAATTCTATAAATAGATTGGTATGTTCAGGGAAAATACGATTCATTGATTTTAGCGATGTAGAAGTATTGATAACTACTATTTTGTCTGGATTTGAATAATTTTTAGGATTAATATATTCCGCAATTGATTCTCCATCTGATTTAATTCCTAAGCTAAATTTTTGAAAAGCTTTGACATTCGGGAAGTAAGGAATTAATAAATTTTGTTGTTGCCAATAATTTTCAGGTATAGATTTTATAATTTTATCGCTATTTACAATATCTTGGATTATACTTACTAGGTCTTCTTTGTAATTGGAATTATCATAGATCTCACGTATTTCTTGATAATAATTATTAATTTTAGTTCTAATTTCTTTTAGTCTGAATTTTTCTCTGTCTGGTTCCGCTAATTTTACTAATTTTTCCATTGGAACATTAAAAAAATCGCTGTATTTTTTCAAAAATTTGTCAGATGGATAGATTGCAGAAGTTTCTAAGTTAGAAACTCTAGGACATGCAATATCTAGCTTTTTAGCTAATTCCTTTTGGGATAATTTTTTTTCTACTCTTAATTGCTTTAAAAAAGCACTTAACTCGCTCTTTTGGCTCATGTGTAGGCTCCTTTAAGTAATAGTTGATAAATAAATATATGTAAAAAAATGTATACATGGCATTTTTTTTGTTTTTATACAAATTATTATTGTTTTATTGCCTATATTTTGCTATAATATGTATGTGGGATAAATGAATAGTATATAATAAAAATACAATTTTTTATAAATTTTGTTTTTATGAAATTTGATGGATTAAAAGCAAAAATAAATAATATAAAAAATGGACGTTTTTATAATATATGTTATCACACAAAAAGACATAAAAAAAGAGAACGAGAAAAATCTCGCTCCCTTCTTTAATTTAGATCATTGATAATTAAATGAGTTAGTACCAAAAATACTAGCTACAATCTAATTAATCAAATACTGATCCAATACACTCTGAACAAGTATATTGTATCAGTATTCGAAGTGGTTTTCTATAAAAATGAGAAAATATTAAGACTATTTTGTTTTTTATATTTTCGTCTCAAAACCCTATTTTTGAATTTTGAGACAGTTTTGATAGAAAATTCGTTAGATTTCGGAGAGATGACTCCACCGTTTTGGGGTCGTAATGGACGCCGAACCACTGATGAATCGGGTGCATGGATCTTTTTTGTATTTGAAATAGTACATCAGAACATATTTTACTTATCAAAAATTATGTGCATTAATGTGTAGTTATTCTAAACATTGTTGTACATATCTCCTTAAAAGAAGTTTGAAAGCTATATAAAATTGCTTAAAATCATTGATGGTTTTCTTCTATTGTTAAAATTCTTTTATTAGAACAAGCTTTCTCTCCTTCTTTTCATTAAAAATTCTCAAATTCTATATAAAACCGTAAAGATAGCAAAAATCTAAAAATATGTAATTCCTGTAACTTTGATGTACTATTTCAAATACAAAAAGGATTAACTAACTTACTATTGCCATGAGTTAAAATTAAAGCGATAGATCAAACTTTTGAAAATAGTAAGGAGATAAATATGCAATATTATGTATATGGTGTGAAAACACACGACATCTACTTTATCTCCAGTAAAAAATCGACTTGTCATCGTTTTTTACAAAAACATTTTGGGAATATTCAATCCCAGCAAAATAAATATTGTACTGAAGAGGCTTCCGTTTTGGAGCCTCTTTTTTGTTTGAAAAAACGTAAAAAGGTTGGGGACTTATTGCCTGAACCTATGCGAATTTTAGATGAAACAGAATATTTAGGAGGACGCAGTAGATGAATTATAAATCAATTTTAAGTGGAGCATTAGTTGCTACAACATTACTTTCAGCAGGAATTTCTGCTGTACCAGCACAAGCAAAAGAATTAGGATCATATCCTAAAATTGAAGTGCCAACAGATAAATCAAAAGCACCGAAAAAATATGCAATGATTGCTAAATTTACAAAACAATCAAAATTAGAGTTCTTAAGTGCGAAAAGTAAATTAAAAGAACATACCAGCGTAAGTGGTAAAAAAGAATTAGCTTTTATTGGATTAGATAAATCTGATTGTGGTAAAGATATTGCCCGTTACATGAATGTAGGTATGTGGGAAGGTAAAGCTGTTGACGTTATTTACCACCTAGATTCAGTAACGAAAGCAGGATTCAAAGGAGGAGAATGGATTCGCTTTAATAGTGGTTCTATTGGATTAACACAAGGTGGATACAAAGAAGTTAAAGTTACTCAACGTTATGTCTACCATGACACACAAAAAGACGCTCCAATCACAGGATCTTATATGACGTTTAATGATATTGACGCCCACCAAGCTCTTGGTTTTTCTGACGCTACTATGAAAAAAGTAGCTAAAATCTATATTGCAGAGTCTGCAAAAAAATGGATTGATGTAACAGAAAAGAATGGTATGACATACTTCGGTTCTCCATCAGAGGAAGATATTGATCCTAATGATCCAAAAGGTAAAATGACTATGTTGTTTGATGGAAACTCCATCACTTATTCTTTTGTAAAAGATTGGTCAGGATACAATATGAATAAGGAATTGAATTGGAAAAATTCAGAATATGATCAATACTACGGCTACAGAGGAGAAAAACCAGTTCGTACAGAAACTTTAGCTCCTACAAAATTAGTATCTGATAAAAACGAAAAAGATAAAAAAGAAAATACATTAGATACTGCTTCAGAAGAATATACCTACACGATCTCTCATTCCGTACCAGCAGAAGAAAAACAATTCTTCTATAAGAGTTATGAAATGGACGATACTTTGATTCCAGAATTGGAAATCGTTAAAGATAGTCTGAAAGTAACGAACTCTGATGGTAAAGACGTAACGAGCTTATTTGAAAATCAAACAAAAGGTAATCAAGTAAAAGTTGTTGCGAAAAAAGATACGTTAGCTAAGCCAGAATTTTACGGTAAAGACTACAAATTTAACTTCAAAGTGAAAGTGAAAGCAGGAACTGACCTTTCTAAATTGAAAGATAAAGATGGAAAAATTACGATTCCAAATACCGCTACTGTTACAAAAGATGGAGATAAACAGTCTACAAATAAAACGCAGACGCACTTAACTCCAATTAAAGAGTCTATCAAAAAATATATTATTGATGATGGAAAAGCAGTAGATACAGATACCATCACAAAAGAAGACCCAGTAGTTGCTTATCGTATTGATAATGTCGTTCCAAACGATGTATTATTAAAATCTTTAATGTTATCTGATACATTAGATAAATCATTAGAAGTAGCTGATCAAAGTAAAATTAAAGTGATTGCTTCTGACGCCAAAGCAAATGAAGTAAAAGTGTCTGAAAATAAAGAAGAAAATGCTACAAAAGCAGAAGATAAGAAAGAAGAAACAACAGATTCTTCTAAAGATACAAGTAAAGAAGCAAATAAACCAGCAACTTTTGCCAATGAAGCAGGAAAAGAAGAAGCTGATAAGAAAGATACTGTAAATTACGATGAATTGATTAAACAAGTTCAACCTATCGTAGATAAATATAAAAATGCAAAACCAGATACGAAAGAACACGTAGTCTTATCTAACGCTAAATTAGTAAGTGATGTATTAGTAGCTAAAAAAGCAGGTCAAACTGCAAAAGATAAAGAAGCACTAGAAAGCATTAATAAAGCGTTAGCTGAAAAAGATGAAAAATTAGCATTAACTGGCGACATGAAAAAAGATGTAGAAACATTGAAATCTGTGTTAGAAAAAGCAATAGCTTCTACTCCAGCAAAACCAGATACTTCTAAACCAGACGCTTCTAAACCAAGCGATAAACCTGCAGATTCTTCTAGTGATCAAGAAGCAGGAAACAAAGAAGAAAGTAAAGGCGAAACTGAAAAAGAAGAAACAGACAAACCTACTGCAGATAATGTCACAAAAGAAGAGATTGCAGAAGATGTCAATAAAGAAATGACAGGAGACGCAACTCCTAAAGGCGAAGATGTTACGAAAAAAGGAAAACTAGAAGTAAAAGACGGTAAAGTAACATGGACTGCGAATAATCCAAGTGAGTTTGCAGGTAAGAAATTATCTTTAATCATTCCAGTGAAATTAAAAGCAGGAATGAAAGTTTCTGATTTACCACAAAAAGATGGAGAAGTTCAAATTCCAAATACTGCTAAATTAGTTGTAAATGGAAAAGATGTGGCTTCTAACACAGTTTATGTAGGAGTTGATAAAGAAACCAAAGAAGTGCCAAAAGAAGCACCTAAACCAGAAGATCCAAAACCAGAAGAGCCTCAACAAATTGAAGGCGATCCAAAACCTAAATTCTTACCACAAACAGGTACAGATATGATGAAGACGGTGGGTGTTGGAGCAATCGGTGTTGCATTAGGTGGCGTTATTGGCTTCTTGTTCGGACGTAAGAAAAAATAAAAAACATTGATGTTTTTAATAAAAGATGTTATTTTTAAATTGGAACATTTTTCCAAATATTTGTAATTTATAAGAAAGAGAATGTTATTCATTCTCTTTTTTTGATACTAAAACACAGATTATCTATATCAAGAGGAGCAGGGGAACTTGCTCCTTTTTCTTATGGATAATCAATCCATAAATTCAATCAATAGATAGGAGTGATGAAATCTATTGAGAGTAACAACAAGAAAACAAAGGATAAAAAGAAAGATTATAAAAGGAGTTGGAGTTTCCTTATTTAGCTTAGCATTAGGAACAGGAGTCTTTTGTATTACAGGGAATGCTTGGAGAGCCAATACATTAGAAGAAATGCAAGCTACTGCCAATTCTGATGAGATTATTCAAAATCAGGAGCGGTTAAAGGCAGGAGAGAATGGTCAAACTTCAAATCAACACGCTGAGGGGGAAACGGATTCAGCAGAAAAATCTAGTAGTTTAAGGAAAGGAGCTGGTTACAATGTAGATCAGCGAGCAAAAATGGATTATGACGGAGTATCGATTCCATCACTTTCTCAAGTTTATGAAGCAAATAAACCAAGAAATCGAAAGAAAGCAATGAGCTATGTTGTAGGAACGATTAGCATTCCATCTGTAAATATCCATTTAAATATTTTACAAGGCACAAATAACGTAAATATGCTCTATGGTGCGACAACTATGTTGCCACATCAAGAAATGGGAAAAGGAAATTATGTCTTAGCAGGACATAATATGAAAGAAAGGAATGTTCTCTTTTCAAACCTAATCACTGATGATAAACCTCAAGTCCACAAAGGAGATAAAATCTATCTTTCTGATGGGAAAAAACGATATACGTATGAGGTAACCTATACAGAAACTATTAATATGCACAATACCAAATGTTTAAATCCATCTAAAGAACCTGTAATTACGTTATTTACTTGTACGTTAGACCATGACAACAGTGGTAAAACATTATATCGCTTTGTGGTTCATGGAAAATTAGTTTAGGAGAAGATTAAATGAATGAATTAGATTTTATAATGGATTATTGGTTTGATTATCTTTTTGAAAAATTGGCAGTTTCTACTACATAAGGGAGGAATATATGAAAAAGTTACTGTATTTACTTATTCCATTGATTTTCTGTGTTAGTCTTGTCTCTATTTTATTTTTCACAACTACAGAAGATTCAAAAGTAGTTTCAGAAACTCAAATCAAACGTGCAAAGTTTATTCTTTTCTATCGCAAAGATTGTTCTGATTGTAAGGAGCTATTAGAAAAGAAAGGACAAGAAATTCATCAAAAAGATATGTTATTAGTAGATCTTACAGAAAAAGCTAATCAAAAATATCAAGAAGAATATGGATTGGTTTCTGTACCAACATTATTCGTTGGGAAAAAAGAATATATCGGCACTCAATACATTACTCAATATTTAGAAACTTTGTAGACTTGTTATTCAAGTCTTTTTTTATTGCACTGAAAGGGGGTGAGATGATGGCTAAAAAAGAATCAATCGCAAAGCAAATTACAAAATCTATGTTTGAATCTAACGGACAGAATTATAACGATTGGATTAAACAAAAGTATGAAGAAGTAGGATTGGCTTTATTACGTGGTGGTTCAAGTGCCTATAAGGACGTGATTGAAGAGCGTTTATGCGAAGAATATGCTGAAGATCATATTGGAGACTTTATGAAAAAAGGAGCTACTGTAAAGCCACATTACGAACAAAAAACAAATAATTTTAACAAAGAGGAGGAAACTGAATGATTACAAATCTAGTATTGAATACAGCAGTAGGACAACAGCTTTTACAAACGTATTTACAAATGCCTTTTAATGCTGGAGACATCTTCGGAAAATTAAGTAGTGCATTAGGTCAAGTCCATAAAGGACTGACAGTATTAACGGTTGCCTTAGCTATTTGTGCTTTTGCTTGTGTCGGTATCATGTTCATTGCAAGTGATCGTATGGCGGACAAGGCAAAATCATGGGGCTTACGTATTGGTGTAGGTGTAATTATTTCCTTAACTGCTCAGTTAATTGTTAGTTGGATTCAAGGACTAGTTTAGTTAAGAAGGGCTGTACTTGTCGAAGGGTGCAGTCCTATTCAAAGATGAGAAGTCATCTTTATTTTCTTTAGAAAGGAGAAAAGAAATGAAACATTTTACTTATGGAATTCGGTTTGAAAAAATGTCAAAACCGATTAAGAACTTAAAAATCATAAAAAGAAATAAGAATTATTCGCTTGGAAGAGCAGAATATTTGTATCAAAAAGTTATTCAAAAATTAGGCAATAGTTATCAACCTTCAGGAAATCATCATGATTTTGAAATTGCTATTTATAATACAGATCCAACGAACACAGAAGAATTGGAAATCGAAATCACTTATGATCCAACGCAAACATTAGCTCAATTAATCTCTAAAGATATTCACAAAACGATTAGTGAAGAAAAAGATGTAGCTCAACAACAACGTTGGATTCAACAAGAACAAGAGATTGGCGAACAATTTATGAGAGAACAAAATCAAACAGTAGAAGAAGAGGAAGAAGAACAAAAAACAAGTTTCCGTAGTCGATTGAGTCGAAAGAAATCAACTTCTTCTGCACCTGCAATTCCACAACATAAGGAAGAACCAAAAGAAGAGGTGGAAAAAGAGGAAGTATCTTCTGTTCCAGCACCGCTTCCTTCTTCTAAACCAAATATTCCAAAACGTAATCTGAATATGGATTTTGAACCTGCTTCTACTCCAGTGCCACAACATGAAGAAGAACCTGTAGAAGAGGTTAAGGAAGAGGTCAAAGAAGAAGTAAACGAACCAGAACTTCCTACATTGATGAATGAGAGTGAATTTTTAAATGCAAATACGCCACAATTACAAAATGCAATTGATACAGTATTACAGCCTATTATTACTGCAAAAGATGGTGGTGTAGAATACATTCTTTCTCATTTAAATTCTGATTTATCCGAATCTGATTATCAAAATCAATTGAAAGAAGAATATCTACAATCGATTTATAGTCCAGAAAAATATGATTATGTTTATCAATTAATCAAGGAACGATGTGCAGGAATTTTAGGAACTACTAAAAAATCTTTAGAAGAAGCAAAAGAGACTCAAATTGATACTATCAATTATTCTTCTGAATTAGAACAAGAAAAAGAGAAAGTGAAGGAAGAAATCACTGAAAAATGTAATCAAGAAAAAGAAGAGAAGAAACAAAAAATTGATAAAGAATTTGAGTCCACAAAAGAAGAATTACAGACTCGACATGATCAAGAGAAAAAGGAACTCAATGAACGTCAAACCAGTGAAATGAAACAACTGGAAAAAGAACATGATCAGCGTTGGGAACAATCAAAATCAGAAATTGAAGAAGAAAATAAACGTATCCTTGACGAACGAAATAAAGAATTGGAATTTACATTTGAAGAAAAGACAATCAATGAGAAAAATGGAAAGAGTCAAGAAGTACGTGAATCTATTCTATCAAATAGCGTGAAATTAATTGAAGCTCTGTCTGGAGAGAGAGACGCAAAATTAAAAGCATTACAATCCAATTATCAAAATAAACTTGATGATAAAAAAGAAGAATTTGATAAAGCGGAACAAAAACACATTCAAGAAGAAAAAGAAGAAGAGAAGAAAGAACGTAGAGCAAAAGCAGAAGCTCATCGTCAACGTTTAATCGAGTTAAAAGAAGAAGAAAATCGTATTGCACGCCTAGAAGCAGAAAAAATGGCTCAAAAGAATGAAGAGCTAACACAAGAGATTAAAGGATTAAAAGAAGAGTTACAAGATACGATTTCAAAACAAAAAGAGCAAGCAGAGCTAGACCGCATGAAGAATTTACAATATCAAAATCAAGTGTTAGAACAACAAAATGATATTAAGTATCAACAAATGCAAGTTTCTTCTAGCGACCAATCAAAACAAGAGATTTCAAAATTGAAGAAAATGATTGCAGGAATTAGTGTTGGAGCGGTGTTAGGTATGGGAGCTATTGGTTTTGGTGTTTATGGACACTTTGAAAATAAACAAGCAGAAGCAGAAGCTCGTATGGAACAACAAAAGAAAGAAGAAGCTCAAAAAGAAGAACAAAAGAAAATGCAAGATCGATTAGATAAGTATGATGAACAATTAAAATCTATTCTAAAAAGCAATGATGATTTAAAAAAAGAAAATGATCAAAAAACAAAAGAAGTAGAAAAACTACAAAAGAAAGTGAAACAAGATCATGCGGGTAAGTAACTCAAAAGCGAGAAAACTAAGATTTTTCTCTCGAATATTACCAGAAAATCAAGTTCGTAAATTGATTAGGCGAAAGCGAGTCGATGGAGAATCCCTTGCTTCTAGAGAAAAAAATAAAAGCAAAGTTCCATTTTTAATATCTGGAGCTTATTTTTTATGCCTGTCAATTTTTGGAACATTCGTTATCAGTTACATAGTTCATGCAGGGAATCCTGCAATTACTTATCTATTGAAAACTAACTATAATACGGTTGACATGAATGTGTTTCTAAATAAGTTAAAAGTACCATTCACAACCTTATTACATTTAAATGATTATAAGTGGCTTTGGATTGTAGTTTTGGGTTGGATCATGTTTATCCTCATTACTGCTATTCTTTTTTGTAAAAGATTAGAGCTACGATATACTAGCTTAGCTCATGGACAAAAAGGAGATAGTCGATTAACAACCATTAAAGAATTAGAAGATCAATATACAAAAATTCCAGACAAAGATAAATCTTTTAAAGGATATGGTGGAGTTCCTATTTCTCACTATCTTAATAATTATTTTATTGATACCGATACTGTAAATACATTGATTATTGGTACTTCTCGTTCAGGGAAAGGGGAAACTGTAGTATTCCCTATGATTGATAACTTATCAAGGGCAGAAAATCAATCTTCTATGGTTGTCCATGACCCTAAAGGAGAACTATATGCTTCTTCTAAAGATATTTTAGAAAAACGTGGATATAACGTAAAAACATTAAATATTTTAGATCCATTAAATGGACTTGCTTACAATCCCTTAGAATTAATTTTGGAAGCATGGAAAAATCGTGATTATATTTTAGCTCAAGATTTAACCAATTCTTTTAGTCATATGATTTTTGGTTCAAAAGAACAAAATGCAGGACAAAACTCATGGGTATATTCTGGAGCAAAAGGAATGTTAAACGGTTGTATTCTAGGATTGATCTATGAGTGTGAGAAGAATAATGAGTTAGAAAAAGTAACCTTATATAACATTTATCAAATGTTAATCGAACTTGGTTCTAACTACCTTCCACTAGAAGAAGGGCAATCGACCGCAACTTCCTATTTAGACGCTTTCTTTAATGCGTTACCACAAGGAAATATTGCGAAAGCTCAATATGGAGCAGTATCCATGCAGGGAGAAAAAGGGAAAGGAACGATTATAGGGACAGTGCTAGATAGTTTCAAAACTTTTGCATTTGAAAATATCGGTAAGATGACTTCTCTAAACGAATTGTCCCTTCGTTCTGTTGGTTTTCCAAAATACATCAATTTGTATACGGATAAATCAAAAGTAGCTGATAAAAAATATCGCTTCTCTATCTATCGAGAAAATGAAGATATGGAATTAATCTTCCAAGAGATTTTAAAATTCAATGTGGAAGGGATTGGGACACTTAACTTTGACTGTATTATCAAAGAAGGAGACCTACTTCTTTTACAAAGCATAGATGATCCAAATGACTATATTTATCATCGTTTATTCTTTAGAAAAGATAGTGATTATTTAGAAGTGGAACTTCTTCCTAATGAAGAATGTACGTTGATTGAAGACGCACTCCAAGAAATTGAAGTGTTCTATTCAGAAAAACCAACTGCAATCTTTATTATCAGTCCAGATTATGATACGTCAAAAAATGAATTGATGACGGTGTTTGTAGACCAACTTTACATCACTTTAATGAGAAATGCTTCTGTAACAAGAGGTAAGAAGTGTCATCGAAGAGTTCATTTTATTTTAGATGAGTTCGGTAATATGAGTCCTTTAGCAGAGTTAGATAAAAAATTGACAGTATGCTTATCAAGGAACGTATTATTTAATCTTTTTGTACAAAGTTATAATCAGTTATATGCAATTTACAATGATAATGTCGCAAAAGTTGCGAAAGAGAACTGTCAAAATCATATCTACATTGCTTCTACAGATAAGGATACGCAGTTAGAATTTGCGGAACGTGTCGGAAAGCATACAGTAGAGTCAGTCTCACGAGATAAAAACTTTATGGACATCAAAGCACCAACCCACGCTTCTGTTAGTGAAGAGTATTTAATCACTCCAGAGCGTATCGCTGGTATGCAAGAAGGAGAAACGATTGTCATTCGTTCCCTACACCGACAAGATTTACAACGTAATAAAGTTCGACCATATCCAATCTTTAATACGCAAGAAACTGCTTTCCCATACCGCTATGAGTTCTTAGGAAATCAATTTGATACCAGCAAAGATATTAATGATTTAGACATTGATAGTCCTCAAGCAATGTTTGATTTAAACAAAAATAAGATTGATTTTGAATTGATTCGTGATCGATTAGATCAACAATCCGAAGAGAAAAAGCAAAAGAAATCAGAAAGTAAAGCAGATGATTATAATAAGCAACAAGTAAGCAATGGTATGAAAACAGAAGTAGCTGAATCTAAAGAAAAATCACGTTCTGAATATACAAAAGAAGAATTTGTTGAGTTTGCAAAATCTAAAGTGAAATTAAATAATAATTTTATAGAAGATTTAGCTAATATTATTTACAAAGATGATACGGAAGAGGTAATCGAAAATCAGTTTTATGACGCCCTTTCTGGAATTGAAATCAATAGTACAGATAAGCGGTTATTTGTAGATCAATTGAATTGTATAAATAACAAAAAATCATAGAAAATAAGCTAAAAAAGTGATATAATTAAGGTAAGAATAAAAGATAGGGAGAATAAAAATAATGAAAGTAAATAAATGGTTAGTAGTAGGGATTTTAGGATTGACAGGATTAGGATTATTGACAGGTTGCGGAGATAAAAAAGAAACAGCTTCAACACCTTCTTCTAGTGAAGTTCAACAAAAGACTCCTACTGCAGAAGAACCATTTATTGAAGGTGTTCCTATGGATTATTATGTTGATGAAGAAGTGAAGAAACCTCGTATTTATTTTGTACCAACTAAAGATCACAAAGTAGAAATTTATGATGTTAGTTATGAAGATGAAGAAACAGGAAAAGAAGATTACAAAAAGAATGAACCTAAATTCATCTATGCAACAACTTTACCTTATAAAGTAGAAAAAACAGATCGCAAGGGTGTTTATCAAATTATTATGCAGGCAAATGAAGAAGAATTAGAAAAATTACCTGAGATGATGGATAGTAATTGTAATTCAAAAGATCAAATTATTTATGATGTAACAGAAAAAGATGGACAATTATATGTTGGAGATGAATGGACAGCTAGTTACAATGTAGATAAAGATAAGCCAGAATATAAAAAAGAGAATCTGACTAAAGATGATTTATTAGGGAAAAATGAACGAGGAGCAGTTTATTTATCGCCATCAAGTTATACAGATAAATAGTCATCAAGAAGAGGAAGTTTTAAACTTCCTCTTTTTTATTTGAAAGGAGGAAATCCATTGGCAAGTGCAGAATGGTTAATGAATCATAGCGATTGGGTACAATTCGCTAGTATTATGAGCTGGATCTGGAGGACAATTGAATGGGCAATTGTGAAAGGTCTATATTTTTTATGTCAAGGGGCAGAGAATGTCATTGATAGTATTTTTAAAGTTACTGAATTACTTAATGATGGAGTCGTTGGAAAATATTATCATGCAGCTCAAATGGCCGCATGGGGTGTTCTTGCGGTTATGTTGGTGTGGATAGGAATTCGATATGTGATTGGTAAAGAAATTAGTCTAAAGAATAATCTTATTCAATTAGTATTAGGAGCTTGTATTGTAGTTGGTGGAGCTGGTGTTATTGACTGGGGACTCCAAGTAGCTACAGGAACTTTCCAAGACACAAAAGCAGTTGTTTCTAGTGATGATTCTACATTAAAGTCGAGTCTATCCTTTAACATTATTAAAGATAATACCGCAGACTTAATGTATATTGGAGATCATAATCAATGGAATACTCTTTTAAATAATGCCAATAAGAAAGAAAAAGAGACAACAAAAAATAAATTATCTAGTGATGTCTTTATGAATATGGATTTAACAGAAGTATTAAATAAAGAACAATTAGAAGAAATTAAAAGTAAAAATAAAGAAGCTAGCAAAGCCTTAGGATTAGAGATTATAGGAACTAATGATAATGGAAAATATGAAACAAAAGAAATCAAAAATGGTTGGTTTTCTTTATTTGATGACGGATACTTCCGTTATGGAGCAAGATTTATGCCAATGATCATTGGTTTAGTGGTCATGCTTTGTGCGTTCCTTTTAACAGCGTTTATTATTGTTACAAATATTTTAGATTTAGTATTTGTTAAAATCTTATCTCCAATCATGGCAGTATCTGATATTGATACAGGACAACGATTGAAGAATATGGCAATGGAAGCCTTCAAGTCTTTAATTGTGATTGCTTGTAGTGGAATTAGCTTAGGTATTTTCTCAAGATACTTCACGTGGGTTGGACAACAAGATTTTGGAGTTGTTCCATACACAGTCTTATTACTTGCAGGATTGAAAGTCTGCATTGATGGATCTCATGTATTTGGAAAATTATTAGGTGTAGACGTTGGTTTACATGATGGTTGGAAATCAGCAATGGGAGCTTACGCTGGTATGAAAGGTGTTGCGTCTGCTGGAAAAGGAGCTGTTTCTGCAGGGAAAGCTGTTGCTTCTGGTGTAGGAAATGTGGCTCATGGAGCTGGAGATGTTATTCGTGGTATCAATCAAAAAATTGAAAATCATACAATGGACAGTATTCATGATGAATTAAGTCATGAACATAACAGCCCGCAAGGTAGTACAGTTAGTCAATTAAATCATACGCTAGATAGTATTCATGATAATCAAACCAATATGAATCAAGATGGTAACAAGCAAGATACTTCTATCGAACAACAAGAAGGAAATAAAGTTTCCAATGCAGAAGGAACAAATGCTTATAGTAAATCGGGTAATATCGCAACGGGCGATCAAAATATTCAACAAGAAGAAGCAAACGTTGCTACTCACGGAGGAGATGTTTCTACAAATACGTTAGATAATGAAGAACAAACGTCTCATAATGAAGAGGCAATGGTAGCCGAAAATGCTAACCTTGAAAATCAAGAATCTATCAATGAAGATATGAATAATGCTATTCAAGAAACTAATAATCCAACAATAAATGAACAAGAAAATTCATCTATTGAAGAAAACCCTGCAAATGAAGCAGTAGAAAATCAAACGATTGAAAGTATTCATGGGGAAGATGGACAAGCAGATGGAGTGGTAGATAATGGTACGATGAATAGTATTCATGATGATACGTTATCAAGTGCTGATGAAGAATTAAAAGCACCTGATATGGATTCTATAAGTCCTACAAATAATACTGATATTCCATCGATAGAAGAAAATGATTCTTCTATTAAACCACTAGAAACAAATAATCAAAATGGAGAAAGTGCAATTTCAGATGTAGAAGTACCTAATAATCCTGCTAATTCATCATTGAAGGAAGAAAAAGCCGATACAAATGTAGAAGTGCCTACTATGAATGATTCAAAACCTTCTACTGAGGGAACTTCTGAAGTTAAGTCAAAATCAAAAGATAATATCTTATCTGAAGTTGACTCCTACGCAGACTTAGATTTAACAAGACCTGTTTATCGTACAAGAGAAGAATTTGAACGAGCAAATGTAGATTTAACAAAACCAGATCCAGAGTATATGAAACAAAGAGAATTAAAACAATATGAAGATCAAATTGATGAAATGATGGGAATAAATAGAAAGGTAGAGGCACCTCATGAGTAAATACACAAATATGAGTATTTTGAAGCAATCAAAAAAGAGTGTTAAAATCTACTTCTTTTACTTAATGGATATTTTCATTGTGCTAGGAGCTTTATTGATTGTCTACTTAATCAATGAATATATTTTGAAATTACCAGCCTTTTACTTAATTTTATGGGAAATTGGAACCTTTATTTTTGGAGTGTTCTTATGTTACAAACCCTTTAAGTATGGAGGAGTTAATAATTTAACGATTTTAAAACGATTGCTTTCTATGGATCATGAAATCTATAAAGTACAGTCTTATAAGTGATGAAACCGCACGCTGTGAACTTTCATAGCGTGCTTTTTTATTGGAAAAGGAGAAATTATGAAAGTTAGAAATGTCAAAGTAAAGAAGAAAAGAATTAAAAGAGGAGAACATAGTATTTATGAAATTGTTCCTTTCAAATGTAGAAATGAAAACGGCAATGTCATGATGAAAGATGGTTCTTACTTAGGATTTTTAAAAGTAATTCCACAAAGTTTAAACAGTATGAATATGTTTGAACGTGAGCGAGCAATGGAAACTTTTAATCGTTTAGAAAGAATTTATGATGAAGACCACAGTATTCTTTCTTTACGCTTTCCTCCTAACATTGAGGAACCTTTATCTTATTGGAATCGTATGCTAAATGAAGCAAGAAATCATCATGATTTACCACGTATTCAATCTTGTCAAAGACAAATTAAACGTATGTATGACGTAAGTAAGAAACTACCAAACCAAGAGTTTTTCTTTATGGTTTATGCAGAGTCAGAAAATGAATTGCAGGAACGAAAAGTGCAATTACAAGCCTTAGGGGGAAAAGTTCTATCGTTGCAACCCGTAAGTAAAGAAGAAGTAGATAAATTATTATTCCAATTAATGAATATGAATACAGTGATCAACTAGGAGGTTAAAGTATGTTATCAAAGAGAGAAGTTATTGCATTAGAAAATCAAGGTGTAGATTTTGATTGGATTCAAAATATCCAACCGCAAGGAGGACTTTCTTTTAAAGAACAATATACGCAAGCAGGAGATGGGGTAGTTACTTGTTTGTATTCTACATTATTTCCTACTCGTCCAGATTGCTTTTGGATCTATAGATTGATGAATAATTTAAACACGATTACAAAAATTGATATTTCTTCTGTAGAAAAAGATGAAGTGCTAAAAGATTTCAATTCTATGCTTTCAGAAGCACGTTATCAAGCGTCCAATGAACGAACAAAAATTGATCGAGACGCAGCAGCTGATGAATACCGAGTGATTGAAAATTACGCTCGACAAATTAAAAGTGGGAATGAAGTGCCTAAACTTATGCAAGCACGTATTTATACGACTGGAGCAACCGAAGAAGAAGTATTAAAGAATAAAGATGACTTAGCAAAAACATTAATGGGTGCAGATTTTAGAGCAGTAACTCAATTAGGGTATCAAAAACAAGAATGGGAAGCCTTATTAAAACCTTATTCTAAACAATCCGTAACTAAACCTATTCAAGTAAACGCTACAGAAATTGGAGGAGGGTATCCATTCAACCACCAAAGTTTAATCGATCCAAATGGAAGTTATATGGGATTCACAGATACCAATGGAGCGTTTGTATTTGATCCGTTCCGTATTACTGATGAACGTACTTCTTTTTCAGGATTAGTATTAGGGAAAAGTGGTGCTGGTAAATCTACATTACTAAAAATGCTAGCTGATGGATTACTTGGACGAAACTGTTATATTCGAGGTTTTGAAATTAATAAAGACTGGTCAAGATGGATTAAAACCAATAACGGTAAACTTTTAGACTTGAGTGGTAAAGATGGAATGTTAAATCCAATGCAACCATTAGCTACAACTACTGATGATGATGGAGAAACCCTTTTACAATTAGAAAGTTACTATCAACACAGAGCGAATTTCTTTACGTTGGTACAGTTTTTAAATCCAAATATGCGTAAAGTAGATATGCTAGAGTTTAATAAACTTTTTGATGAGTTCTATATTTCTAAAGGATTATTACCACGAAACTATCAAGATCCATCAATTAAACAATCTATTCATATTATTGGATTACCAGCAAAAGATTATCCAACGGTTCGAGAATTTCATAGCTTTGTTAAGAACTACGTCAATGATCCTATTTATAAAAATAATCAATCTTCGGCCGATAAAATGGCAATGAATGATTTTCTAAAAGTATTAGAAAATATGGCGTATGCAAATGCTTCTATTTTCAATGGACATACAACGTTAGAAGGATTAGATACCGAGAAAATTCTATTTATCGACTTACAAACAATTACCAACTTTAGTGAAGATATTCGATTATGTTTGATGTTCCAAGCAATTTCAATTATCTGGCAACAAGCAATGAAGAATGGATTAAAAATGAAACGATTATTACGAGAAGGAAAGATTCGATCAGATGAAGTTACTTACTTCTTATTCTTTATGGACGAGTGCCAAAATATTTTAAATCCAAATTATGGATTCGCTTTAGATTTTATCGGTAAGTTCGTAAAAGAAATGCGTAAGTTTAGTGCTGGTGTTTACTTTGCGACTCAATCGCCAAAAGAATTGTTACCTGATCACGTAGATTCTCACTTTGCAGATTCAGTGAAAAAGATTTTTGAGTTATGTCATTATCATATTTTCTTACGATTAGACAACTCAGTACGAGGCACAATTGAAAAAGCAATGGGAACTAGCTTTACGGATTCAGAATATGAGTCATTGATGAATTTAAAACGTGGAGAGAGCGTATGGAACTTAGGAGGAGGAACAAACTATCAAGTAAAAATTGATCCAGATATGGAACAACTAGAAATCTTTGATGGAGGACATTAATGATTAAAGAGATTAAAAAAATATGGAACAAGGAAGCCACTGCAAAAGACAAGTGGCTTCTTTTTTTAAAGACTATCGGAACGATTTTTTGTGCTGGTTTCGTTGGTCTTTTTATTTTTATCTCCATCTTTTTAATTTTTGTTGGTGCGGAAAAGAAACATAGAGATGACTTAGCACAACAGAATGCGGAGATGTGTCAGACTGCAAGTGATTTAGTTGTAGATACTAACATTACAAGTTCAAAAAGCATGGAGAAAAATGCAAAGAGTATTTTCAATTTTCTAGTGGGAACAGCAAAAGCAACTCCAGAAGCAGCGTGTGGCATTTTAGGTGTATGGCAATTTGAATCGCAATTAAATCCTAGTGCAATCAATGCAAGTTCAGGAGCAACAGGAGTCGCTCAATGGTTAGGAGCTAGGTTGGTAACTCTTCGTGCAATGGCTGAAAAAGAAGGTAAAGCTGTAAATGACTTAGGTGTACAAATGAAACTTTTTTGGAAAGAAATGAATGATCCTTATTACAAAAATCAAGGCTCATTAAAAATTCTAAAAGAGAAAGATGTACATAAAGCTACAAAAGATTTTTTGATTATCTTTGAAGGTATGAGTCAAAATCCAGAGCAATGGTTTTTAGAAAGTAATGGACAAGGTGGAGCAGGACGTTATGCAATGGCAGACCGTTGGTACACAAAATTCAAAGGAAATAAAATCGAGCAATCGATTATGGATTCTGCAACTAATGCAGGAAACGAACAAGCAGATATTGTCTGTGCTGGGTTAAATGATTCATGGCGAGAAGAAGTGATTCGAGTAGCAAAAACTCAATCAAAAACAAAATACTTTATGGGTAATCCTCAAGTGTGGGGAGAACGATTGGACTGTTCAGGATTTGTTCAAGGAGTTTATAAGCGAGCAACGAACATTTCTTTAGGACGAACCACAGTGCAACAAGAAAAAGACTTTAAAATCATCGACAAAGAACAAGCGAAAGCAGGAGATGTATGTTTCTGGGGAGATAAAGGGAACACACACCACGTGGCAATCTATGATGGAAAAGATGGAGTGTATGAGATGAAAGATGAAAAATATAATTGGCAACATACTCCATTAAAAGATTATTACGGTGGTCAACCAGATTTCTTTGGAACGATTGAAGGAACAAAATTAGGAGAGCATTTAGTAAGTAATGCTCCAGCAATGGGAGGTAAATGGAGATGGCCAAGTCCATCAAATGGAACCTTCGCAGAGTATCAAGACTTCGGGCCTCGAAACTACGCACCAGCCCCATGGCATGATGGATTAGATTTTGGTTCAGCAAACTGGCAAAGTCCTAAAATTTTAGCGTGTCATGCAGGAACAGTAGTATTCGCAGGAGATCCAGCTTCAAGAGGATTAGATAATTCATATCCTAACGGATTAGGTCGTGCAGTGATTGTAATTAAAGATGGAGATTTAAACATGGTCTATCAAGAATTTAGTACGACTACAAGTTCAATTCGTGTAAAAGTTGGAGATAAAGTTCAAGCAGGTCAGTGGATTGCGACACGTAACACGCAACATATGCACTTGGGTATGACAAAACACGATTGGGTATCTGCTCAAGCGAAATACTTAACTGATGACGGAACATGGTTAGATCCAGAGAAGATTATCAGAGATGGAATGAGAGGTAAAAAGTAAAATGAATAATCGAGTAAGTAACAGTAAAAGCGAACAAGAAGTAAATAAAAAGTTGATGATTATTTCTATTGTTATTGTCCTTTTATGTGGAGGATTAGGATTTGGTTGGTATCAAAGTCATAAAAAAGTAGAGCAATTAGAACACGAGCAAGTAACAATGAAAGATACAAACAAAGAAGAAAAAACGCAGTTAGAAAATAAAATCAAAGACGCAGAAAAAGAAAAACAATTAGCAATTGAAAACAATACAAGCCCAGCAACGAAAGAAAATAAAGAGATGTATGATTGTATCAATAGAGTTATGAGTTGCTTCTTTAATTATGATAAAGAGAATTATACGACACGAGCAGAAGACATTAAAGGAGATCTATCAACAAAAATGATTGAACAATTATTCCCTCAAAATGTTAAAAATTACATGGGAGAAATTGAAAGTAAGATGGACAAATGTACGATTTATTCTTCTGTTTATTATCAAGAAGTTGGCAATCGTGAAGCATTAGTTGAAGTAAATTACACGACAAAATTAAATGCAAAAGCAAAACCAATGAAACAACAATCCATCTGGAAAGTATCTTATGATACACACAAAAAACAAATTACAAACTTAGAACAAGTAGGACTAGTAGAACATTAGGAGGACGTTATGGGAAAGAAGAAAAGTGCTGGACGTGTTTATCTTTTAGCTTTAGGAATTTATCTTTTGTTCTCTGCTGGAGTCATTGGACTTGGTATTTGTAATAAGGATCCATACGACTACAAGATGATTCCAAATCATACTTCTATGAATTATGGTGGGCGAGGATTAGAAGTTGTAAGTCGAGAGTATAATCCAAAAAATAAAACTTTTGAAATGGATTTATATGTATCGGAATACCATGATAAGAAAGAATTATACAATCCATTAGAAACTTCTTCTGCAAAATATATTACAGATAATGTAAAAGTTACCGCAGAAATTCCAAAAGGAAATGGACTTGAGCAGGAAGAAGATAAGAAAGAATTTAAGACAAAAGTTCGTAAAGTATCGCCAAATTATTACGCTGTATACGTCCTTGATGTTCCAAATAACTATGGAGCATTGAAGACAGATGTAACTGTAGAAAACGAAAATATGGGAAGCATGGACGAAACCACAGATACAATTTATTCATTGCAGGACAAGGTAAAAGAAAATAATTCTATCTCAAAAAATGAAAATATTGATGAGTTAGAAGTAAAAGCATTAGATGAAAATATTCGTCAATGTAACCAAGCAATCAAAAAATACGAAAATAAAGTGAAAGATAATGAATCATCAATCCGAAACAAAAAAGATGAGATTACAGCCCTTGAAAATGAACTTGATGGACAAACAGAGAGCGAGAAAAAATCAACTCATGAGTCTATTTCTGATGTTCGAGGAGAGATTTCTTCTATTGAATCGGACAATAAAGACTTAACAAAAGTCATTGATGAGTTAAAAAATAAAATTTCATTGTTAGAAGGACAAAAACAAAACGTAGATCAGGAAGAACTTCTAAAAATGAAATAAGCTAAAATAAGTCAACGTAAAAATCGCATAACTTAAATTAAGTCAATGCACTTAAGCTATTTTAAGTCAACGAAAATCTTAACTTATTTTGAGTTAAGCTAAAATAAGTCAGTTAAGCTATTTTAAGCTAAGCACTTTGAAACCCTTTTGGCTCTAAGTGTTCAGAGTTTTAACTCAAAATAAGTCAAAAAAATATTTAAGCTAAAATAAGTCAAAAAAATAAAAATCTATATAGAAAATATTTTTCACAAAGTGAGCGAGAAACCCCAAAGGCACAGCCTTTGTATAACTTTCAGCGAGTGGAAATGAGCGAAAGTTATATAGGGTTCTCCTTATGCTCTTTCCCCAATCTCTCTAAAGTTTTTCACAAACTAAAAAAGAAAAGAAATCGAGGTCGATTAATTATGAGTAAAGATATTTTATTAAACATTAAAAATGAAGCGGTACTAGCATATATTGATTCAAAAGTTGAAGAATTTAACCAAAAAAATGAAGAAGGAAATCAAAAAATGTCTCGGACAAAGTATATTAATTACATTTTAGAAAAAGTAATGATTCAAGACTTAGAAATGTATGACGATTCTGTACAAAATATTGAAACAAAGGTAACTCAAACGAAAATTATGGTACAAGAAATACAAAAAATTATGCAAGAACAGAATAAATCGATTAGAAATTTGATTGAAGAAATTGAATTATAAGGAGAAGAAAATGACTACTAAAAATATTGAAGTAAAGGATACAAAGTATTTACGATATGGAATTTATCCACGATTTATTTATGACGATGAAAAAAGAGAATTGATTAGTCAGCGACTAAAAGAAATACGTTTATCGTTTCAATGTACACAATTACAGTGGAGTGAAAAATTGAATGTTAGCAAAAGAACGATTAAATACTGGGAGCAAGGAAAGAAAGGTGCAATCCCATCAACAGAACATTTAGAAAAGTTATCAAACTTATCAGGAAAATCAATTGATTGGTTACTAGGAGGAGAATAAGAATGGAAAAATATAGAATGCAAACTTATTTAACAGATGTAGAAATGGAAGCTATTAAAAAGATAAAAGAGTTAAATCCATGTACTGAAGTAATGAAAGATACAGAATTATTACGTTACATTATTTTAGATTATTGTAAATTATTGGAACTTAGAGGACAAACAGAACAAGGGAAAGAAATCTCAATGATTTTAAATATTGTTTCTAGAATTGGAGATCATTGGCAAGTACAAATGGGCGATAGTGAAGATTCTATGACGTTCCGATATGCACAAGATTATGTCCAAAGAAAATTAGATCAGCGAGGTAAAGTTCGTTATGAGTCTTCAACAAAAGAACAAAAAGAAGAAATCTTAGAAACAAATTCTGAAAAGAAAATTGAGAAGATTGATCCAACAACAGAAGAAGGATATAGACAATGGAAAGCTCTTCAACAAGCAAAAGAAGAAGCTAAACGAAAGGAAGAAGAAAAGAAATCAACATTTGTTGATGATGATGATTGGTTAAAAGATTTTTAGGAGCGATGAAGAAAAATGAAATTAGAAAGTCCCTACATGGTACTGATGACAGAATTTGTTAGTGGTAAAAATGGTAGTAAAAGTTTTTCAGGATTTTTAAAATATATGAACCGTAAAGATTCAAAAGAAGAGAAACTAAAAAAAGAAAAAGAAGAAAAGTTTAGAAATGAAGGTTTCAAAACCTATGTTAATTACATGGATCGAGAACAAGCATTATTGAAAAAAGATAAATTAAGTCCATTAGAATTAAAAGAGTTAGAGTTTATTGCAGAAGAAAAACCAAAGCTCAAAGAAAAGTTAGATTCAATGAGAAGAGAGGAACCTAGACGAACTAAAATCAAAAATACAGGACTCTTTGATTTTACCAGCGATGACTTAACGCAAGAAGAAGTAGCTAAGTTAAGAAATGATTTTAACAAAGCTCAAGAGAATGGAAATGTAATGTTTACAGATGTAGTTTCCTTTGATACTAAAGGATTAATTGAAGCAGGAGTTTACAATCCTTACACTAAAGAATTAAATCGTGAACCATTAATTGAAGCGAGTCGTGTAATGATTCGTGAAATGATTCAAGATGAAAAATTAAATCCAGAAACTATTTTTACAGGAGCAATTCATTACAATACTGACCATTTTCATATTCATTTAGCAACGATTGAACCTAAACTTTCATCAAGAAAAATCATGAATGATGGTAAACAAAGAGGAAAAAGGAAGCCTAAAACTATCGAACGTATGAAGAGAAATTTTTCCAATGCTTTATATGATCGTACCAGCGTATACAAAGAAATGAGTCAACTACGTGATTCATTACGAATAGATGTAAAGCAAGATTTTCATAAAAAGATAAAACGTAATCGAGAAATTAAGCACCAATTTTTGCGAGTAAAAGCAACTTTACCAGAAGAAAAAAAGAATTGGAACACTCATCATTTATCTGATTCAGCAAAAAAAGAGATGTATCAATTTATTGATTTGTTGATGGAAAAGAATGAAGACTTTCCTTTATACAAGTCTATCGCAAAAGAAGAAAATGATTTTAAAGCACAAGTTTATGGTAAGTTGAATGAGAATAAAAATTCTTATTATGAAAATAAATTATATGGAAAAGATGGAATTTATTATCGATTATCTAACAGTATTTTAGAAGAAATGAAGAAAGAAAAACCTTCTAATGCTAAAATAAAAACGAAAGATTATCACTATCAACCACGAGATCAAACGAAAAATGAAATTCAATATCATACCAATTCTATGTTTTTGCAATTCAAAAAAATGCAGCGATTGATGAGTAATGAAGTGAAACAATGGAAAGCAGAACAAGAATTTGAACAAACCAACCAAGAAATTCAACGCATTCAAAAAGCGAGAGAATATGGTTTAGATTTATAGGAGGAGTTAGAAGATGAGTACAATGTATTGGCAAATTGTTGCTGTTGATATGGATAAAAAGCAAGTTACATTAAAAGAAGTTTATGATGATCGTGAGCGAGTAAAAGCTCCTAAAATTTTACAGATTAGTGATCAACCTTACTTCTATCAATATGCAATTAAAGCTATTGATTATCGAGAGTTAACAGAAAATGATTATGTCCTTCCAGAATATCAAAAAGAAATTCCTGAATATTATCGTGGTAGTATTATGGAACTTGTATGGACAGAATTAGATTCTTTTGGTCGTATTCAAGATTTTTATTTTTTCAGTGAGGGATTATTAAAAACCTATGCTAACCATGAGGCGACCTATGAATTAGATGAAGAAAGAGAAATATTTGAAGAGTTATTTGAAGAACGATACAATGAGTCTTTCTTTTCTTATTTGGATACTAAAGGCTGGCCGGGGCAAGAGGTTGTGAATGAGTTAGAAGTCAAAGCCCACTGGATTCGAGTTCGTAAAGAAGAGGAAGAAGAAAGAAAAGAAAAAATCAGAACGTATAAAAAAGAAGATGAAGATTTACCATTTTAAATAAAATAAATGAGAAAAGAAGAAAGCACACGCTTTCTTCTTTTTTGTTAGGAGGAATTATTTATGGCTATAACTCAAAAGAAAAAAGAAGAGATTAAACAAAGAATTGATGAACTTTCCCAAGTAGCACTGAACAAAATCAAGTCTTATAAAAAAGATTCCAATGAATTATTAAAGGCATTGAATTTTATGTCTGACTTTACCATCAACCGATATACGAGTCGAAATCAAGATTTGATTCAAAGTCAGTTTTCAGGGTCAATGGTTGTCGCAAGTGCGAGTGATTGGAAAAGTAAAGGGTACTTAATTAAAAAAGGGGAAACTTCGATTCGTATTCTCACGCCTAAAAAAGCAAGTGCATTAAAAGATCCAGAAACTAATGAGCTACGCTTCTACAAAGATTGGACAAAAGAAGAGCGAAAGGCAGTTAGAAACAAAGAACTTAAACCAATGGAAGTGGTAGTAGGATTCTATCCAGCACCCGTCTTTGATATTGCTCAAACTACGGTTCCGCCAGAAGATTATCCAAAATTATTCCCTAACGCTCCTCAGCTTTATCATTTTAAAGATACTGAAACCGTAAAAGCATTAGGGAATACAATGGTATCTATTGCGAACGAACGTAATATTCCTATATCTATAGAAAAAGTAAGAAAAGTAGCAAAAGGATACTATGCAGAAGGACACGCTGGAGATCAAGTCATTAAACGTATCGTATTAAATAGTCGATATGATGAGTCTGAACAGCTTACGGTATTAATTCATGAAGTCGCACATAGTTTATTACATTCATCTAAAGATTCCATTCAAGAAGCAGAACAATTAACTACTCCAGAAAAAGAATTACAGGCAGAAATGACTGCATATGTCGTAATGAATGCTTTCCATTTAGGATATGAAGAAAATTCTATTGCTTATATGAGTAACTGGACAAAAAATTTAGAACGAATTGATGATAAAAAGTTAAGAGAACTGATGAATGGTGTCGCAAGTGCTTCTCAAATGATGATTGAAAGAACAATGCAATACATGAATGATGAAGATTTATTAATTGATAAAACGCCAGAAGAAATCCAAGAACTGATTCAAGATAGTCATTTATATAAAGGAGAAGAGCTAGAAAAACATTATGTCTCTACTCCACTAGAAGAATGGGAAGAACCAAAAGAAGATAAATATATTAGCTTATATCATTACGATATGATTTTAAAAAATTATGTCTATGATCGTGCAAAAGATGGTCAAGGATATTCTATTGAAATCATCAATCAAGCAGGAGATTCTAAAGATGTTAGTGTTAGCTATGATTTGAAAAAAGGAATTTGCGACATTAACTATTATGATCCAGAAAAATATGAACTTGTACCTCTTCGCTATCAAAAAGAAGTCATTGAATACCTTATTCAAGAAAAATTATTACCATTTGAAACCTATGATGACTACTTAAGAATGAAAGATGAAGTGAGTCGAGGAATTTACAAATATGATTTAGACTATTCTTTCTTAGAAGATTTTTCTGATGAAGAAAAAGTTAAATTTATGAATTTGAGTTCTAAAACTCAGATTGACGGACAATTAGAAACACCATATTTAACGATTGAATTTTCAGAAGATCCTAGAATTGATAAACATATTTATACATTAGATGAGTTCGATGAATTGTTAGGAAACCTTTATGAAGATGAAGAAGATAGTATCGATAAGGCTTATGTACGATTGCATACAACTCCTAACTATTATGAAGAATTACGATTTGATTTAGGACAATTCCCTTCTATTGATTCTTACTTGCCAGAAAAATTTGTAGAATATAGAGAAACATTGGAAGACTTACAGGAAGAAGTAAAGAAAAATCCTTATTCTGTAGAAGTATATGATCACTACAATGTTAAAACTCAATTTAAAAATCGTTCTTTTGATTACCATATTTACTTTGACGAAGTTACACAAGATTTAAAAGGATACTTTATCCGTGATTTTGATAAACCACGCCCAGCAAAAATTGAAGCGTGTCAAGCAGCGTTAGAATATTTACAAAAGAGCTTACCTTCTTCTTCTCAAGAAGAAAAAGAAAAACTAGATATGATTCTACAAAAGACCTATGATAATCAAACAAAACAAGAAATCTATAAAGAAAAACTAGATGAATTAAATTTAAAATATCATCTAACAAGAAAAACTCAGTATCCAAACCAAAAATTCATGCAGAAGGTTGAATATGCTAAAAGTGTAAACATTCTAGAAGTAGCACAACGAGCAGGAATTACATTACATAGAGATTCAGCCAATCAATATCGAGACGCCAATAATCGATCTATGGTGTTTACGGTAAACAAAAATAACTTCTATGAAAATAATGGACAATTCGGTGGAGATCCTATTGAATTTGCTAGAAAAGTCGTTGGTATTGATGATTTTAAACAAGCAGTAGATTGGATTAATGAAGGAGATTATTCAACGATTGACTTATCAAAGGTAGAACAACAAAGTCATCAACCTTATGAATACGATTCTTCTAAAGAAAGTGCTTCCTTCCAACAAGCGAAAAACTACTTAGTAAATGAACGAAAAATTGATCCAAACCTTGTAGATTGGTTACATGAACAAGGAAATATCGTGCAAGATCAACGTAATAATGTTGTATTTTTATGGAAAGATGAAAATAACCATATTGTTGGAGCGAGCGAGCAGGGAACAGTTAAAATGAAAAAATCATTTAACGGTCGAACTCATTGGAAATCGATTCAACGTAATTCTACAAGTGGATATGGATTTAACTTCACGAATGGGCAACCTAAACATTTAAAAGTATTTGAGTCTTCTATTGACGCTATGAGTTATGCGACTTTACATGGTTTAGAAAAAGATACGATGTACTTGTCTATGGACGGATTAAAAGAAAATGTTATGATGGAAACTTACAAGCATTTGATTGAAGATAAAAATATCTCTGTAGAAAGTATTGTGATTTGTACAGATAATGACGAAGCAGGGCAAGAATTTGCGAGCTTTGCGGAACGCATTCCAGCATTTAATTTTGTTAATAAAGAAACCAATGAACCTTTTAAAACTGTAGTATCTACAGATCTACCAACCACTCAAAAAGATTGGAACGAAGTTTTACAAAAAGATCAGCTTCCTCTTCCAGTAATTGAAATCCAAAAAGAAGAACCCGTAGAAGAGGTTAAAAAAGAAGTGAACGAACCAACACAGATTCCACCTAAAGAACAAAACTACAAACAATATGAAGTAAATTCATATTCTGTAGAGCAACAAGGGAAAATGTATATTCGTCATTATGAAGAAAATATAGGCGTTTATGATACTTATGAAGAAGCAACAACTGCCTTCTATCAAGAAAAACAAAAGATTCCTAACAATCATTCTTTAGCAGTAGAAACAGTAACTTTTGATAACCTACAAGATTATCAACGTCAAATGAATGGAGAGTCTAAAATCTATGGGGAAGTCGTAGCTCATAATGGAAATTTAGTTGGGTTATTAAACCCACCAGCAAACTTAACCGAAGAAATGATTCATGAATTAGATCCAGATATTTTAGAAGCAGTGCTTCCAAGTTATTCTAACGATGAAGTGATTGAAAATGCTTTTGAATTGAGAAATGAAGTGATTCAAGAAGTCCCTATTCCACTAGAACTAGCCACACAATTAGAAGAACGTAAATTGATGAAAGTATGTCCATCTTATCTATTGCTAGAATGGGAAAAAGATGGAAACCGTGTTGGCTATAGTCAATATGATAAACAAACAAAAGAGTGGGTTCATCATGGAAAAGAGCCAAACACTTTACAACTTTCATTCGGAGAACCTAAACATTTACGAGGATTTAAAGATCCAAATGAATTATTCTGTTATTTAGAAGTGAATGGTTGGGAACAAGACACTCAATATATCGTTACAAATGACAACGAGAGTGTAATCACTCATTACCAACAACAAAAAGGAATAGAAGATACGATTATTTATTCAGATAGAGCAGATTTAAAGACAGATAATGAGTTAGAGCTTGAGGTTTATCCAAATTCATTCAAAGAACAAGCGAAAAAGAAACGAAAACAAGAACAAAATCAACAAATGTATCGTCAAAATAACGAAAACTTAGAAAGATAATATGTTAAAATAATAATATATTTATCAACTAAAATAAAAGGGGAGAGGGGAAGAAATTCCCCTCATTTATGAGTATGAAAAAAGTTAAAAACATTCTATTTTCTTTTATTGGATTATGGCTTTCTTCTTTTATTTGTACATCTATACAATTAGTTTTTCAAAAACAAAGTATTATTCCAAAAGAAGCTATTTTTCCAAATACAGGAGCTATTCTTTATGCAATAATCCTTGCTCCTATTCTAGAAGAATTAATTTTTAGGGACGGATTGATTCCAGCATTAGATAAAGTAGCAAGAAAATTCCATTGGAAATATCATCAAGCAATTGCTATTGTGATCAGTGCAGGTCTATTTGCGTGTTATCACTTACCACAAACATTCTTACTTCCATTTTTTATTAATGGATTGATTTATGGAGTATTGAGATGGAAAAATCAAGATAATTATTCTTCGATTATCGCTCATATTTTATATAATTTAAGTGTTAGTCTTCCCTTATTTATCTAAATAATGGTTAAAAGATACTAGATTTAATAATTGATGAAGAGAAGATAGTTTATATCTTCTCTTTTTATTTATAGAAGGAGATAAAATTATGAAAACTGTCATTTTAGCAGAAAAACCAAATCAAGCTCGTGCATATGCAGGAGCTATGCAACAAAGCAAAGAATACAAAGGATATATTGAAGTACAAGATTCTTTATTTAATGGTCAATGTGTAATTACTTATGGGTTCGGACACTTAGTAGGATTAAAACAACCTAGTGAATATAAAGAAGAATGGGGAAAATGGGATCTATCTCAATTACCAATGATTCCAGAAACTTTCCAATATGGAGTATCTAAAGACAAACAAGCTCAATTTTCTATCGTGAAAAAACACCTACAAGAAGCAGATGAAATTATTATTGCGACAGATATTGATCGTGAAGGAGAGGCAATTGCTCGCTTAATTATTATGCTTGCTGGTTGTTCCAACAAAATGATTAAACGTCTATGGATTAATTCTTTAGAAAAAGACGTGATTCGTAAGGGGTTTACTACATTAAAATCTAACGAAGAAACCTACAATTACTTTATTGAAGCTCAAACACGTTCTCAAGCAGATTGGCTTGTGGGTATGAATTTATCTCGATTAGTAAGCATTCTGACACATGATCAAATTCCTAACTTTAGAACTGTCCTTTCGATTGGTCGAGTACAGACACCAACACTTTATATGATTTATGATCGTAATAGAGAAATTGAAACTTTTAAACCTCAGCCTTATAAAGAGGTTCAAGCAAACATCAACCACCAAAATGGTCAATTTACAGGAAAACTTGTTCCAGAGAAAAAATTCTTTACTGATGAAGAATATCAATCTTTCTTCTCTCAAATCAATCCTTATCAACATACAGGATTGATTCAAAATGTAGAAGTCAAAGAAAAATCAACTCATAGTCCTAAACTATTTAGCCTAAGTCAATTACAAAGTAAGGCAAATTCTTTATACAAAGCAAGTGCAAGTCAAACCTTACAAGCTGTTCAAAATCTATATGAAGCAAAATTACTTACATATCCTAGAACGGATTGTAACTACATTACGGATCAAGAATTTATTTATCTAGCGGAACATATTGATGATTACTTTACTTATTTATCGATTGAAAAGCCAAATAACTTAAATATGTCTATCAATTCTCGATATGTAAATAATAAAAAAGTACAAGAACACCATGCAATTATTCCAACAAAAAATGTGCCTAACCCACAACAATGGAATAAATTAGGAGATCTAGAACAAAAAATCTATCAATTGGTATTAAAACAAACTCTAGCAATGTTCTACCCACCTTACCGCTATTCAGAAACGAAGATTACAACTCAATATCAATCATTAACTTTTGAAACTAAAGGAAATACCCCGTTAGAACAAGGGTGGAAAGCCTTATTATCTACTCCAGCAAAAGAAGATTCAGAAAATCAAACACTTCCAAAGGTAAGTGTAGGGGATCCATGTGAGGTCAAATTAGAAACATTAAATAAAGAAACTAAGTCTCCAAAATACTTTACAGAAGGAACGTTGATTACAGCAATGAAGAATGTTGGAAAAACCGTTGAAGATGATGATGAAAAAGCGATTCTTTCAGAAGTGGAAGGGATTGGGACAGAAGCTACACGAGCAGGGATTATTGAAACTTTGAAGAAGCGTGAATATATTACCATTCAGAAAAATCAAATTATGGTTACTGAAAACGGAAATCTTCTTTGTCAATTAATTGAAGAAATTCCTCTAATGAAGAGTGCAGAAATGACTGCCAAATGGGAAAAATCATTGTCCAATATTGGTAAAGCTCAAAACGCCCAGCAAGCAAAGACTTTACAAGCTCATTTTTTACAAAACATTCAAAAATTTATTAATCACGAAGTATCCAATTTACCAACTGCAATGAAGGATAATCAATATATTCAACAATCGTTAAGTGATAGAAAAGCGTCTATTGAGAAGGATTCTGTATTATGTAAATGTCCTGTTTGTCAGGGAAATATTTTAGATAAAGGTAAATTCTATTCTTGTGAAAACTATAAAGAATGTCATTCTCCTGCAATTCCTAAAACATGGGGAGGAAAGAAGATTCCTAAACAACAATTAATGAAGTTAGTGAATGGACAAAAAACGGATCCTATGACTTTTAAATCAAAGAATAAAAAGAATTATACTGCTTCTTTAATCATTAAAGATGGTAAAGTACAAATGGAATTTGAAAATAAATAATATAAAAGAAGAGAGCAAGTCTTATATGACCTGCTCTCCTTTTGATTATCTATGTATTTTTATTTCTCTGTTTTAATAATAATTGAATTGCTCTTTGTCTTCTAGTTATTAAAGTATTATGATTTTTATATTGTGCAATTCCTTCATCGAGAATAGCTATTTCATTATCATAATCTTTTAATTTTCTATACGCCATTGCATATGATTTATATAAAGCGGGTGCATCATATCCATTATATCTAGCTTTATCATATAATCTAATAGCTTCTTTTATATTTCCTTCCTTTCTAAGAATTTCTCCTTTTTCAAACAATACAAATCGTTGTTTGATAGCCTTAGGAGAATGTTCTAATGTTTTAATCTGATCTATAGGAATTCTATTATGTATAGGATGAATTTCTATATCTTCCCTATTAACAGATATTTCTGGAATAACTTTGCATATTGGATTGCATATTGGATATTGTTTATTCCTAACTATATTCAGTAATTCTTTAATATCTTTTTCTAATAAATAATTATTGAATATATTACGATACCCATCACTTAATTTACTATCAGATCTATATCTATTCATAATTTCTTGATTCTTGATAGCAGTATTTTTAGTTTTCTTATATACATCAAAAAGATACTGATCTATTTTCTCCAATTCAAGTGGCGAATTGAAAAATAGGCGTATAAAATCTTTTCCACCTTCACTTTCTACACAAAATTCTGTAGCAAAATTTTCGATATTTTGTATGTTTTTCGAAACAATAATATACTTACCCTTTTTAGCAAATTTAAATTTAAACATACCATATCGTAAATTATTTCTTAAAAAAGATACTTCCACATAATTACCACTCAATTTATAAAATGCCAATGATTCTTCTGCATTATTTTTTTTTGATATAATATTTTGAATTACGGCACAAACTTCTAATTCATCAGACGTAGGTCTTCTTTTTTCATATTCTATATTAATAATATCTAATAGATTCCAAAGAATATTTCCGCAAATTTCTGCATCACTTCCTGCTCTATGTAAATTTTTATTACATAAATTAAAATGTTCTGCCACTGTATTTTGCTTATAATTAATTAATCCCTTTACATATATTCTAGATAAAGCAAGTGTATCAATATAGGATATATTGGCATCATAACCTAATCTTTTTAAAGTTGCAGATAAAAATTTCATATCAAATTTAGCATTATGAGCACATATTATAGTTTCTCCGTTCAATGCATCACCTAAAAACTCTACTAAATTTTCGTAACATTCTTTTTCTTGAGGTGCATTTTGTAACATTTCATTAGTTATATGATTAATGTTAGTTGCAGATTGTGGAACCTCTACTTTTGCATTTACAAGTGTTTCATATCTTTTTGTAGGGATACCATTTTCATAAATAATCGCTCCTATTTCGATAATTCTATCAACAGATTCATTTAAACCAGTAGTTTCTACATCAAATGCGATATATTTTTTGCGTAACAGATCATAAACATCTTTATCTAAAGAAACACCGTATATATTAACTTCATTATTTTTCTTTTTGCAAATAAAATTGGTATCATCATTTTCTTCATTTTCTTTTCTTATATCAAATTCATTTATACATGTACTCTCTTTTTCAGTTAAATCATCTTTATAAAATATTTTTCGTAATAAATTAATTAATTTCATAAATCCTCTCACCATCTTTTATTTTTAATTAGATAACTATATACTCACTTTTATCATATTTGAAATTATTATGTAAATCCATATTTATTTTTTGGAAAATAAATTACATTATTGAAATAAATATAAAAATAAAAGAGCAAGCCTTATATGACCTGCTCTCCTTTTGATTGTTTACACACTACGTATTCATTTTAACATAAAAAAGTGGTAGACCTATACAGATCTACCATGTGGTTTCATATAATAAAAAATAAAGGTATACAAATAAATATTATCATATATTGAAATAAAAAAGAAGACTAGAAATTCTAGCCTTTTTCTTTTATTTTAAACGTTTTACACATTGATTAATTTGACGTTTCATCGCTTTAAATTCTGGAAAACGTTTGATTAATTTAGAATAATATTCGTCCATTTTGAAATAACTAATATTTTCTACTTTATTTGCATAAATCTTATATTTAGACTGTTCTGATTCACTAACTGCATATAGCCAATCCCCTTTGACTACACCCATTACAGTTTCTATTTTTAATAATCTTGGGTGTCTTCTACTACCACCCCACACTTGAATTTGAGCAACTGCTAATTCCATATTTTCTAATTCCTTAGCTTTCTCTTTTCGCTCTTCTTCTTTATCTTCTTTGTAATCTTCTTTCAAACGATCTACCCCATAATCTAACAACCATTCTGCTGTATATGGTAATGAATAATGGTTTGTTCTATTAAAGTATTTTCCTGTGTGGTGCCAACTTGTATTTCCTGCTCGTTTACAAGCATATTTCCAAAGAGTTACAGATAAATCTCTTAATTGATCTAATCCTTTATAATCTTCATCTTCTTCAAATTCATCAATAAAATCATGAATAGTAGCTTTATCAATCATTGATAAAGGCATTTCAAACTCTTCAATTGCTTCTGCACTTCTTACACTACGACTTGATCCTACGTATCCACTATTTTCATTAAACATAATTTTTCTCCTTATTGATTAAAAATTCTTTGTGTTGCTTACGTGCCTCACATTTTCTTGAGAACATGAGAGAAAAAGAGGATTGACAAGGGCGAAGAGTGAAACGTCCCTTGCAAGACTCTGAACTCATGTTAAAAGAATCAAAATAAGGAATCATTGTCCTGCAATGATTTCTTTCATGCGACTGCAAGGAGCTTCTTTTAATCAAAAAGTGGCTTTAGCCATCTTTTTTCCTGTTATTATTTTTTATTTATTATACCTTATAATTCTTTATCTCACTTTAGAAAATGGTGGAGAAAATGCGACTAAAGGGAGTATTTTCCCATTTTTCCTTATCGGAATTAAAACGTACAATGTACGTTTTGCGAGGGGGCGGGTCGCTCGCTCCGATAAGAGAAAGAAAAATGTCCCCCAAAAGAAAAAGAGGTACTAAATAGCACCTCTATATATTGTTTTTACCACCAAGCTACATAAGATAGCTCTATATCATCAGACTCTGTTAAAGATAGAACTTTTAAAATGGTATCTAAATAGCTAGCAGTATATCTTATATCTTCAAAATAATATTCATCATATTCCGTTGTTCCAAAGAAAAAGCCATCTTGAGTAGGTAAAATAGTTTCTGCTAAGTTATGGTCATCTAACACTAACTTACAATTAGCCAATAGAATAGTTAGTGCTTCTTTATCAATCGGATATTCTTTACAGTTTTCTATTTCATCAGTTTCTAAGTTATATTTATCAATAATATATTCAGAAAACCAACGATGAATAGCATTTGATTTTCGCCAATAAATCAATGTTTCTTCTTTTTTAATGTCTTTTTTTGATGTTCCAATCAAACCCATATCTAATCCCATGATGATACCTCCTCACAAGCAATTTCTAAAAACATACCATAAGTAAATTTCTTTTCCTTTGTCTCCATATTTTCGACTTCTATTTTCATATTATTTTTAGATATTACTTTTAAAATATCTCCTTCATTGAAGTTAATTCCATCAATCTGACAAGGGTTAATAACCTTATAAGTTTTTCCAACTTCCATATAAATTCTCCTTAGAAATCTATTTATGAGTTCCTGTAACCCACACTTTCTTGAGAACATGAGGGAAAAGGAGAGATGACAAGGGCAAAGAGCA
>NZ_AMYT01000016.1 GCF_000313915.1 Catellicoccus marimammalium M35/04/3 | reverse complement strand
ATAAAATTTTATAATTTTGTATATATGTTCATTATAGCACATTTAAATAGAAATGTATGAATATATGTATTAAAAAAGAGAAGTGGAATCCACTTCTCTTTTACTTTATTTATTATCCTTGTTTACCATATTTCTTTTCGTAACGAGTAAACATTACAAACGCAATGATACCAAAGATTAATGGACCAGCGATAGAGAATAATGTTTTCGCAATATCACCGTGAATTGCTGGTTCAATAATTGTAAAGGCATTCGCAAAGCCAACAACTAATAATACAACAACCACCGCCAATTTCGCTTGCCATGGCTTTTTGTATAATTCAAATGGTTTTTTGATTTCTGTTTTCTTCTTGAATCCTAAGAAGGTAAAGGCAATAAACATATATGGTAACGTCATTGATACGTTTGTCATTGCTACTAAAATATCAAAGAATTTAGAAGCAGTTGATCCACCGAAAGATACTACTGCAATAATTGCAATAACGATAATCGCTTGCCATTTCATTGCGTGTACAGGCATACCATGTTTATTTACTTGACTCCATTTTGCAGGCCATAATTCTTTTGGTGTACCTTCAATCAATTGTTTTAATGGAGAGAAGATAATTGTGAAGTATGCTCCACCTAACGCTAAGAACATTGAAATACCTACATAACGAGCAAACCATTGACCGACAATCATCGCTGTATGATCAGCAGCACCAAAGGCTAATCCCATTTGGTAACCCATGTTGTTTAACGCTACATAAGCTACGTTCGCCATTGTTACTTCACCATTAGCAAATTTTTGGAAAGCAAAGTCCCAATTTGTAAATGCGCCCATGATGAAGATTAATAGTGAATATCCGACAGCGATAATAATCGCAGATAATAACACTGCTTTCGGGAATGTTTTTTCTGGTTTTTCAGTTTCATCTACTAAACCACCGACAACCTCTAATCCACCATAAGCAAAAATAGCAAATACTAAGAATGATAAAACAGATAATGGATTTTGATATCCAGGGTTTGGTGAATGTAAGAAAGCTTGGAATGATAATGGTTCAGCCATGTGACCATTTTTCACTAAAATAACTACACCACAAGCTAATACTACTAAGTTAATTAATGCTGTGGCAGCACCACCTACAGAAGTGAATTTTTTGATTTTTTCAATTCCGTGGCTCGCAATCCAAGTAACTACAATAACAAATAAAATTCCTAAAATCGCTAAAGTTTGAACACTATTCAAACCAAATAGACTCCAAGTTTGTGTTTTATCTTCACCAAAAATAATATTTGATAAAGGAACCCAAATTGAAGTTCCTACGTTTACCATCCAAATTACGTAAGAAATGTACCACATGAACATTCCAATAAACGCAAAACGTGGTTTATAAGATTCAGCCATCCAAGAATAAATTCCACCTTTAGAATCTTTAAAGGCAGCACCAAATTCTGATAGCATGAATGCGTAAGGAATAAAGAATAAAATTGCTGCTAAAACATAAAAAATAATTGAGCTATATCCCATCAGCCAAAAGGCACGAGGAATGTTTGCAAACCCATAAACAGAAGTAAAAATCATTAATACTAATGGAATTAATGTTAATTTTTGTTTACTGTGTTGTTCTCCCATAACTCAAATCCTCCTTTACTTGATCATCATATGTCTAACTTATAATTTAGCATTTTCAACGATTAGTTATTTAAAATCTAGTTTTATTGTAGCGAAAAAAAATTTTTTTGTAAAACTAGATGCAATTTCCAACCCTTATTTTCACTTCTTATCTTTCTTTATTTCTTTCATATATAAATAACAAAAATATATATATTAATCATTATTAATATCACTATATATTCTTATTAAAATACCAATATATAAGCGAATTCAAAAAAGAAAGGTTGACTTCAGAATCTCCTTCCATCAACCTTCATTTTTTCATTAATTTACATCTTTAGCTTTCAAACAAAAAAATATCACTGTTTCATAGAAATAATGATAACTTTGTTCTATATGTATAAATTCTGTTTCTTTTTATCTTATTCTGTTTCTTTTATAAATAAAATAATTATATTTTGATTAGAAAAAGATTATATTTTATACATTTATTATTTTTTGTTATTTTTCTACTAGATTTCCTAAAATTAAGTCTGCTACCTCTTCTTTTGTTACGCTACTTCCAAAGAATAATTCTACTGGAATATCAGCTAAACGATCCATAATTGCTTCTTTTGAATAAGCACATCCTTCTAATGCTTTCGCAATTTTTTCGACATCTTCACTACCAAAGAAATCTCCATAGAAGTGGGCTTGCTCAATTGTATTTCCTTTAATTAATAAACGTACATCGACAGATCCTGTTGGGAAACGATGTTTATATTTTGTATTAAAATCAGGAGAAGCTCCATAATTCCAGTCCCAATTTTCATAATATTCTTGGGCAATTTTATCAATATGTTTCCAATCTTCATTGGTAAAAACATAAATTGGAATTTCTTTTAAATCAGCAACTTCAAAAATAGACTTCAAGATTTCATCTCGGAATTGTTCTGTCGTTAAATTTTGTTTCTTTTTTGGTAAATGAGGTAAAATATTTGTCACACGAGATTTTACTGAGCGAATTCCTTTGGTTTTCAATTTAGAAGGATCTACTTTTAATGCATCGTTAACTACGGTTAAATCACTATTGAATAAAAGAGTTCCATGACAAACGATACGATTTTTTTTCTTATACATCGCGTTACCAGAGAATTTTCGATCTCCAATTAAAAGGTCATTTCTTCCTGAAAGATGAACATCTTCTACACCTAAATCACGAATTGCTTTCACAATTGGAGCAGTTAATGTTTCAAAATCCATAAAGTGATCAGAGCTTGGTAAAATAAAACTAAAGTTTAAGTTCCCAAAATCATGGTAAACTGCACCTCCACCACTCATACGGCGAACCACATCGATATGATGTTCTTTGATATATTCTTCATTAATTTCTTCAATTGTATTTTGATTACGTCCGATAATCACTGACGGAGAGTTAATATAGAAGAAAACAACGGATTCATCCCAATCTTTCTCTTCTAATAAATAAGTTTCCATCGCTAAGTTTAAGCGTGGATTATGTTCTTCATTCGGAATATAAATCATTTTCATTATTGAATCCTCCTTAAATTTCGTAACTATCATTTGGATGAGCAACATCTACTACCATTTGGAAGTCACTGGCATTTTCAATTTCTGTTACTAAACGTTTTTCATCCATACCTTCTTTAAGGTGAGTAGCAACCACATGTTTTACTTTTGCAGCTTTAGCAATTTCCCCTGTCTCTTTAGCAGTAAAGTGAAAGGCATTCTTTTCATTTCCTGTATAAAAGAAAGTATCTGCTAAAAATAAATCTGCATCTTTGGCAAATTCTGGCCATCTTTCCATATAGCCACTGTCTCCTGTAAAGACAAAGATTTTTCCTGTTTTCACTTCTTCAATACGAAAAGCAAAACAAGGAACTGGGTGAATAGTTTTCATAAAGGAAATAGAAAATGGACCAATTTTTATATTTTCTCCCTCTTGATAAGCATAGCCTTGAGAAACTTCAGGAATTGTTAGTAATTTAAAATGACATTCATCTTCATCATTTCCATAAATAGGTAAAATAGGAGTTTCTACTCCTCGATTTAATTGACGATAATATTGTAATACTTGTAAATCAGCAATATGATCTCCATGATAGTGAGATAAAAGAACGGCATCTAATTTTAATGGATCTAATTTCTTTTCTAATTGTACAAAAGAGCCGCTTCCTGCATCGATTAATAAAGAGAAATCCTCACTTTGAAGTAAAAAAGAAGTCGTTCCATTGGTTTGACTTGGATAAGCTCCACTTGAGCCAAGAACAGTTAATTTCATGCTAGTTCCCCCTTTCTATTAATAATTTCATTATACCAAATCTCATAATTAGAAAACAAAAAAGCCATCTTGAAGATGGCTTTTCTTATTTTTGACGAATGGTAAAATTACGTTCTTTATTTTTATTTTTTGCTTTCCCTTTCCCTTTTGGTTTTCCATTACGTTCTTTTGTCTTACGATGATCTTTGTAATCGTGACGACGACGATCTTTATAACGATCATGACGACGAGAACGTTGCTTTTTACCAGCAGGTAAAGGACGTTCTGGTGTGATTTTTACCGGAATGTCATTGATATCTTCTTTGGCAACAACTTTTAATAATAAAGCGGTTAAATCAATCGCTGAATATTGTTCCAATAATTGATCTGCTTGTTTGACATAACGATCTAAATCCGTATTTTCTAATTTTTGTGCAATTTCTTCCATCGCACTTTGCATTTGTCCAGCAAAAGCTTCTTTTTTTGTTGGTGGCTTCAATGGAGTCATGCGTTTTTTCGTTAATTTTTCAATCGTTTGTAAATAACTCATTTCATTAGGAGTGACAAAAGTAACACTCATTCCATCTTTTCCAGCACGTCCAGTACGACCAATACGGTGAACATAACTTTCTGGATCTTGTGGAATATCGAAGTTGTAAACATGAGTAACTCCTGAAATATCTAACCCACGTGCAGCCACATCAGTTGCTACTAAAATGTCTAGTTCACCTTTTTTAAAGGCTTTTAAAACATCCATTCGTTTTTGTTGTGATAAATCTCCATGAATTCCTTCTGCTTTATAACCACGACTTTCTAAAGCACGACTTAATTCATCTACACGACGTTTTGTACGACCAAAAATAATGGATAATTCTGGAGTATGGACATCTAATAAACGAGTTAAAATATCAAATTTTTCAAATTCTTTAACACGCATAAAGTATTGATCAATCAAGCTTGCTGTCATTTCTTTGGCTTTAATTTGTACGTGTTCTGGATTTTTCATAAACTGAACGCCAATTCGTTTAATATCTTCTGGCATTGTAGCAGAGAAAAGTAACGTTTGACGATCATTTGGAACGCTTTTAATAATGCTTTCAATATCATCTAAAAATCCCATGTTTAACATTTCATCGGCTTCATCTAAAACTAAAACTTTAACATGATTTAATTTTAGCGTTCCACGTTGAATATGATCTAATAGGCGACCTGGAGTTCCTACAACAATTTGTGGATTTTTTTTCAAAATACGGATTTGACGATTGATATCTGCTCCTCCGTAAACAGCCTGAACTTTCAAGCGACGTTCTTTACTTAAACGATATAATTCTTCTTGTGTTTGAATCGCTAATTCACGAGTTGGCGCAATAACTAATGCTTGCGTTTCTTCTTTTTTGGCATCAATATTTTGAATCGTTGGTAACCCAAAAGCAGCTGTTTTCCCAGTTCCTGTCTGTGCTTGTCCAATGACATCTTTTCCTGCCAAGACAAGCGGAATGGTTTGTTCTTGAATTGGTGTTGCTTCTTCAAAACCGACACTTTCTACTGATTTTAAAATATCTTCTGCTAATCCTAAATCTTTAAATTTCAATGTATTCCTTCTTCCTTATCTTTCATCTTGTAATTTTTCTACGACAGATAATAAATTTGTACCATTACTTGCTTTTAATAGCATCATGGTTTGTGAATCACAATATTTTTGTAAATCTGTGACTAATTTTTCTTTCTGATCTAATGGATAATAATGTACCCAAGAGCTTGCCTTTTTCTCTAAGGCTGTTTGTAAATCTTGTATTAAATCACCATATAAATACACAGCATCAATTTGTTCTGGGAAAATATGTTCTCCTACACTTGCATGTAATAAACGTGCATCTTCGCCAAGTTCTAACATATCTCCTAAAACGAGTACTTTTCTTTTTGGTGTTTCTAGCTGACTAAAATTATCAATAATAACTTTCATAGCTGTTGGATTCGCATTATAAACATCACTTAAGATTTCTAAGCCATTTTTCCCTTCTAACCATTCTGCACGATTTTTAGTAGCTTTAAAATGTTCCAACCCTTGAACCATAAAAGAGAAAGGAACTTCACATAATTGGCCGATAGCTAAAGCAATCAAAGCATTTTTTACATTATAATCCCCAATAATAGGTAGGGTAATTTCTGTGGAACCTAAATTAGAAAGGAAGGTTGTTTCTTTTTGTGAAACGGCTACCACTTCTCCCCAAATATCTGCTTCTTTGGTTAGCCCAAAATATAATACCGATTGAGAAATATTTTGAGCTAATGAACGTAATAAAGGTTCATCAAAAGGTAACACAATCGTTCCATCCTCTTTTAATCCTTGGACAATTTCCCATTTTGCTTTGGCAATTCCTTCTCTTGAACCAAGATTTTCAATATGAGATTCACCAATCATTGTGATAGCTGCAAAATCTGGCTGAGCAATTTTTGTTAATAGAGAAATTTGGTCCGCACCATCCATTCCCATTTCTAATACTAATGCTTCTGTATCGGTTGGCATATGCAAAATAGTGTAAGGTAAGCCATATTCATTATTATAATTTCCTTGTGTTTTGAATGTTTTATACTTTTGTTCTAAAACAGCAGCGCACATATCTTTTGTTGTTGTTTTTCCGTTACTACCTGTAATCGCAACAACCATTGGATTTAATTTTTGACGATAATAAGCAGCTAATTGTTGGAAAGCTACAGTTGGATCTTCTACTTCTAAATATGGAAAATCTGGACGTTCTTTTTGTGTTTTCGCCCAAAACGTAGCCGCTGCCCCTTTTTCTTTAGCACTTTTGGCAAATTGATGTCCATCGCGTACTCCAGGTAGGGGAACAAATAAATTTCCTACTTCAATTTTACGTGAATCAAATTCAATTCCAGAAAGAGCAAAGTCCTCCCATTGTTGATAATCATTACTCGCTGAGACAACTTTAGCAATCTCCCAAAATGATAATTCCATATGGTTCTCCTACCTCTCTTTTAAATCAATGCTTTCTTTTCTGCATAGCGATTTTTAGCTAATTGAATTAATTCTTCGATTAAATCTCCATAAGATAAGCCCATATTCTTCCATAATAATGGATACATACTAAATGGAGTAAATCCAGGCATAGTGTTAACTTCATTTAAGAAAAGTTTATTTTCTTTCGTTAAGAAGAAATCACAACGGCATAATCCACTGGCATCTAAAGTAGCATAAGCTTTTTTCGCATATTTACGTGCTTCTTCTGCGACTTCTTCTGACACTTCAGCTGGAATTTGTAATTTCACATCATTGTTAATGTATTTGGCATCAAAGTCATAGAAATCTACAGTTTTAACAATTTCTCCTGGTAATGTCGTACGAATTTCTTCGTTTCCTAATACCGCCACTTCAATTTCACGAGCTTCAATTCCTTGTTCTACTACTACACGACGGTCATAGCGGAAAGCATCAGTAATTCCAGCTACCAATTCCTCACGAGTCATTGCTTTACTAATTCCTACACTTGAACCCATATTGGCTGGTTTGATAAACATTGGATAAACCAAACTTCCTTCACAACGATCACAAACTTGATTTGGATTTTCTTTCCAATCCAATTTAGAAATTGGAACAAATGGCAATTGTGGAATTCCTGTTTGTTGTAAGATGTATTTTGTCATAATCTTATCCATTCCACAGGCGCTAGCAAGTACACCACAGCCGACATAAGGCATATCTAAAATTTCAAAGCCACCTTGCATTGTGCCATCTTCCCCATTTGGTCCATGTAATAGAGGGAAAATCACGGCATCTTCCTCATAAATATCAAATGGACGAATGACTGTCCCTTCATATCCATGATCATTTTCCGCTCCATCATAAGATAAATCTAATTGTTCTTGAGATTCAGGAGCAGCATTCAAGCAAGGACCTTTCACCCATTGCCCATTACGTGCAATGAATACGAGTTGAACACTATAATATTCATAATATAATTCTTGTAACATTGAGTAAGACGATAGTAGTGAAATGTCATGCTCTTCACTTTTACCACCGTAAATAAATACGATTTTCACATTAATTCCTCCATTACTGTTTTTCAGTCTATTCTATTATACTCTACTTTTATACGATAATAAAAGAAGTTTCTTAGCCAATCAAAAAATAACAAAACCTTTTTCTTTTAAAAGTACTATTTTTCTAAAATGATTTTATTTTTCTTCGGACCAAAGATGAATTCGTTGTGTACGCAAAGAAATAGGCACATCAATCATTCGTTGATTTTTACTACCATAAAAAGATTGATTCAACGTTTTTTGTGCTTCGATATATGGACCATCAATTAATACATCTACATAAGAAAGTAATTCTTTTTGTAAAGGATGTTGTTGTAACTTTTCAAAAGTATATCCCGTCCAGACCCAAAGATCTTTTTGGGGCAATTCTTCTTTCATTCGTCTTACTAACGGCAGACAAATTTGTAAGTTTAAAAAAGGCTCTCCTCCCAATAAACTTAACCCTTGAACATAAGGTTGTGCTAAGTCTTGCATGATAGTTTCTTCTAGCTCTTTGGAATACAAAAAACCATAGGTAAAAGATTGAGCTCTTTCATTAAAACAACCTTGGCAATGTAAATGACAACCACTGACATATAAACTACAGCGAACCCCTTCTCCATCAACGAAATTAAATGGCTTATAATCGGCGATATAGCCTTTCCCTCCTACTTCCATTTCTGCTCTTAAACACCTTTCATATGTTTTACTCGATGACAAATTTCTTCATGTCGTCCATGTACCATTGGTCTAGCTTGTGGATTTCCTAGATATCCACAAGTTCTTTTAACTACATCGCAAGTATTGGGATCAGTATTGCCACAATTTGGACACATAAATCCTTTTTTTGTTGGTGCAAAATCTCCAGAAAAATCGCATTTGTAGCAATGATCAATCGGTGTATTTGTTCCTAAATAACCCACGCGGTCATATGCATAATCCCAAACTGCTTCTAACGCTTTTGGATTATGTTGTAACACAGGATATTCGCAATAATGAATAAACCCACCTGATGAGTAGTAAGGATAATCCTTTTCAAAGTCTAATTTTTCAAAAGGAGTTGGATTTTTTCTGACATCATAATGGAAACTATTTGTATAGTAATCTTTATCTGTAATGTTAGGGATTTCTCCATATTTTTCCTTATCCAAACGACAGAAGCGATCGGTTAAACTTTCACTTGGTGTACCATATAAACTATAATGATATCCCCATTGTTCACTTTCTTTTTCAGCAAAAGATTTCATTTTACGTAAAATTTCTAATGTGAATTCTTTGGCCTCTGGATTACTTTCCCACTCTGGACCATAAAATAGTGTCGCTACTTCATAAAGACCAATGTAACCAATAGAAACCGTAGCTCTTCGATTTTTAAAAACTTGGTCTACGATGTCTTCTTTTTGTAGACGTTGACCAAAAGCTCCATTCATATAAAGAATCGGTGCATTTTCTGGGATTGCTTCTTTACAACGTTCCACACGATAATGTAACGCTTCTCCCACGACTTCTAGACGATCTTCTAAAAGAGAAAAGAAAGCTTCCTTATTTTGATGTGCTTCAATGGCAATTCTTGGTAAATTCATCGTTACTACGCCAAGATTCATTCGTCCTACATTGACTTCTTTTCCTTTTTCATCAATCCAACCTTGTAAAAAGCTACGACAACCCATTGGAGTTTTAAAACTTCCTGTAATCTCTTTAATCTTGTCATAGCTTAAAACATCAGGATACATTCGTTTGGTTGCACAAGTTAAAGCTAATTGCTTAATGTCATAGTTTGGATCTTCTTTTTCCAAATTCACACCACGTTTCAAAGTGAATACTAATTTAGGAAAAATCGCTGTTCTTTTTTCTATACCTAATCCTTCAATTCGGATGGTTAAAATTGCTTTTTGAATTTCTCGAGCAAACCAATCCGTACCAAGACCAAAACCTAAAGTAGTAAAAGGTGTTTGTCCATTAGTACTAAACAACGTATTAATTTCATATTCTAAACTTTGCATCGCGTCATAGATTTCTTTTTTGGTTTTCTTTTCAGCATAAGCTACCCATTGTTCTTCTGAAAGCCACTCTTTTGCTTCTGCGATATTTTTTTCATAATTTTTTTTCGCATAAGGAGCTAACACTTCATCAATACGATCTGCAGAACATCCTCCATATTGACAAGAAGAAACATTCGCAATAATTTGTGCAATTTGAGCAGTAGCGACTTGAATAGAGTTAGGACTACTTACTTTTGCATTCCCTAATTGAAATCCTTCTTTTAACATAGAAGCAAAATCAATTAAGCAACAGTTAGTCATTGGAGTAAAAGGAGAATAGTCTAAATCATGAAAATGAATTTTTCCTCGAATATGTGATTTTCTTACTCGATCTGGTAATTGCTGAAGCCCTAAGCTTTTATTCACAGCTCCTGCCGTTAAGTCACGAAAAGTATTGAAAATCGTGCTATTTTTATTGGCATTTTCATTCACAATCGCTTCTTCTTTATTGATTAGTCGCTGGGTTGCCTGTTCTAAATCTAATACTTTTTTGATTTCTTCTTCTTGACTATGTTTCTTTTCTTTGGCATTAATAATCCAATAGGGATGAGTCGGCTCTAACATGGCAAACAGTGTATCTTCGATTTCTTTTGTGGAGTGAATTTTTCCTATAGCCACTTGTTCTTCAATGGCATTACAAAGAGTAGGATATTCCTCTTGATCTTCTCCTCCACTCATTAACCATAAACTTTGATATAATTTTGCTTTACGGAAAGGTTCCCATGTTTGATTTTTTTTCTGTATTTTCATCTTCATTGTCTCCTTTTCTATCTTGAAAAAGGAAAAAGACTCTTCTATGAATCAGAAAAGTCTTTTTACGCTTTAACGATTTAAAATGCTATCAATTTTTGTGATTAATAAATCAATCGCTACTTGGTTTGAGCCACCTTCAGGAATGATGACATCCGCATAACGTTTTGTTGGTTCAATAAATTGATGATACATTGGTTTTACATTATCAATGTATTGTTCAATCACTGAATCTAAAGTACGTCCACGTTCTTCCATATCACGTTTGATACGACGAATAATACGAATATCATCATCTGTATCTACGTAGATTTTAATATCCATTAAATCACGTAAACGAGCATCTTCTAATACCATGATTCCTTCTAAAATCACAACTTCTTTTGGTTCTTGGACGATTGTTTTTGAACTACGAGTATGCTCTACATAATCATAAACAGGTTTTTCAATCGTTTCCCAATTTAATAATTGATTTACATGTTCAATTAATAAATCTGTATCAAAAGCCAACGGATGATCATAATTTGTTTTCACACGTTCTTCAAAGGTTAAATGACTTTGATCTTTATAGTAAGCATCTTGTTCTAACATCATTACTGAATGATTAGCAAAATGATCTAAAATTTTGCGGCTAACGGTAGTTTTCCCACTTCCTGAACCACCAGTAACACCAATGATAATAGGTTTTTTTCTTTCTTTCTCCACTTTTTTACGCTCCTCATGATGGAAATATACTAGTTAACATTATAATCATTTTTAATAGGAAAATCTAGGTTAGATTTTGATTTCCCTTCATTTTTTATCGTTATAATCTTTATCGATTTTTCCGTTTGTATATGTTACAATGACGGTATAAAACGAGGGCAGCTAGTATTCTAGTGGGCTCTTTTTTCTATTATGTTTCTTAAGAAAGGACTTTATAAAATTGAATAAACAACATGCGAACAGTCAAATTAGTCATTCCAAAGTGACCTTAGCTGGTTTATTGATTACCATGGGTGTCGTATATGGAGATATTGGGACCAGTCCGTTATATGTAATGAAATCCATTATGGAAGGAAATGGCGGCTTAGCCACAATGAAACCAGAAATGGTGTTAGGTTCCATCTCACTTGTCTTTTGGACAATCACATTATTAACGACGATTAAGTATGTCTGTATTGCTTTAAATGCCGATAACCATGGAGAAGGTGGAATTTTCTCTCTTTTTGTTTTAGTGAAGAAGATGAGTAAATTCTTGATTATTCCTGCTATGGTTGGGGGTGCAGCTTTACTTGCCGATGGGATGTTAACTCCAGCTGTAACGATTACAACTGCGATTGAAGGGTTACAAGGAATTCCTAGTTTCTATGAAGCGTTTGGAGATAACCAAAATGTTATTATTGCGATTACTTGTACGATTATTCTTGTGCTATTTTTAATCCAACGCTTTGGGACTTCCTTTATCGGAAAAGCTTTTGGACCTATTATGTTAGGTTGGTTCACTTTCCTTGGACTTGCTGGCTTACTACAAATTCCTCATGACTTTTCAGTTTTGAAAGCATTTAACCCTTACTATGCGATTCATTTACTGTTTAGTCCTGAAAATAAATTAGGAATTTTTATCTTAGGTAGTATTTTCCTAGCCACAACCGGGGCTGAAGCTTTGTACTCTGATTTAGGTCACGTTGGGAAGAAAAATATTCGTGTAAGTTGGGTCTATGTTTGTGTTTGCTTAATGTTAAACTACTTAGGTCAAGGAGCATGGATGTTATCTGTCCGTAATAATCCTACATACTTAAATATGGAAGATTTAAATCCATTCTTTAGTATGTTACCAAAAAGTTTAACCGTGTTTGCTGTAGCGTTTGCGACCGTAGCTGCCGTTATCGCTTCTCAAGCATTGATTTCTGGATCTTACACCTTAGTTTCAGAAGCTATTAAGTTAAAAATGTTGCCTCGCTTGAAGATTTCTTATCCTTCAAATAATAAAGGGCAAATGTATATGCCTTCTGTAAACTATATTTTAATGATTGGTTGTATTTTCTTAGTCTTATACTTCCGTACTTCTGCTCATATGGAATCTGCGTATGGGTTAGCTATTACGGTGACGATGTTAATGACAACCATCTTACTATTCTTCTACCTATTGCATCGCGGATTTAATAAATACTTGGCGTTCTTCATCTTAATTTTCTTTGGTGGAATCGAAAGTGTATTCTTTATCTCTAGTGCGATGAAATTCTTACATGGTGGATATGTTGCTGTAATCATTGCCTTAATTATTTTAGGAATTATGGCGATTTGGACTCGCGGAAATGTCGTAAAACAAAAATACTACAAACGCGTTCCATTGGAAAATTACATTGAACAATTACGTGAATTAAAAGATGATGAAAGTATTCCGCTTTCTCAAACGAACGTTGTCTTTTTAACTGATAATTTACAACACCACGAAGTTGGACATGATATTATGTACTCCATCTTAGATAAACGACCAAAACGTGCAAAAGTTTATTGGTTTGTTAATGTGTATGTTACAGATGAACCATACACAATGGAATATTTGGTTGACATGATGGATACCGATTTTGTAGTAAACGTTCAATTACGTTTAGGCTTCCGTGTCAGTCAAGATGTCAACGTATACTTACGTCAAATTGTTAATGAGTTAATGGCAGAAGGAATGTTACCTCGCCAACCACAAAAATACTCAACTATGAAAAACCGTAACGTCGGTGATTTTGCCTTCGTTTTATTACAAGAAGAGTTACCTAAGTTTACAAGTTTAAATCACTTAGATAAATGGGTAATGCAAATGAAATTAGCCATCAAGAAAATCACAGTCGCTCCTGCCCGTTGGTATGGACTAGAATATAGTGATGTAATTACAGAACGTGTTCCACTATTTATCGAAAAGACAAAATGGCATACGTTGAAAAAAGTTGATACTGATTTCCATTAAAAGAAAAAGGTTCCAGATAACTTCTGGAACCTTTTTTTATATCTATAAGAGTTAATTACGACGCATCCATTCTAGACATAAAGAGAACCAATGAGCTACATGGTCATCTCCTTGAAGCGTAGTACGTGCATCTGCTAAACCTAATCCATGTGGGCCATGATCAAAGATATGTACTTCACCTGGTACGTCATTTTCTTTTAAGGCTTTTACATAATCTAAGCTATGAGTTAAATCTAACACTTGATCTTCCCATGTAGTCCAAAGGAAAGTAGGTTTACTTTCTTTATTAACTAATTTACTACTATCAAGTTGCGCTGGAGTTGTTGTCATTTGAGCTTGTAATTCTTCTGTTTTTGGGAAATCCTTATCATAAGAGGTAACAGGATAGCCTAAAACAATACGATTTGGCATTGCTTGTTCTTTCGTTAAGTTTGCTTTTTCTAAAAATTCTTCACGCATAAAGCAACCATTATAAAGACTAACAATAGAACCACCAATAGATAACCCCATTAAAGTTAAATCTCCATTCATATGCCAATCTTTTTCTTTTTCGCGCAATGTACGAATCGCTTCTGCTAAATCTAGCAATGGAGTAGGCATCAATGCACCTTCAATTTCACCTAACAAATGATAACGTAAATAAAATGCTTGATATCCGGCATTTGCGAAAGCTAAACAGATACGATCCATTTCTTGGTAGGGAATTTTTTGAAATCCACCACCAGGAACAACAAGTACAGTTGGATAACTTACTTGAGCAGTCGTTGGATTTTCCTCTAAGCAATATCCTTTCAAATATGCTTTACTATCTGCGCCTAAATTTAAAGATACCTTTTGCATTTTCATCTCTTCCTTCCTTTATTATTAACGATGACTATTTTGTTCACGTAATGTAGATTGTTTTAATTTTGCATTACTCATCGTTAATTTTACTTTCACTGTTTCTTTCTTATCTTGACGGTAGAAAGTAACAGGAATTGTATCTCCAATTTCATATTTATATAGAGTAGATTGTAAATCTGTGGTGTTTTTAACATCATGATTTCCCACTTTTACAATTACATCATATGCTTTTAATCCAGCTTTTTCGGCAGGAGAATTAGGTTGTACGGAGCTTACAACAACCCCTTCTTGTACAGATTCTGGAACTTTTAAAATTTCTTTTTGTTGTTCCGGACTAACATAAGATAAATCTAGCATCGTCACTCCTAAAGCAGGACGTTCTACTTTTCCATCTTTTTCTAATTTGTTAATAATCGAAACCACATCATTACTTGGAATAGCAAAGCCCATTCCTTCGACAGAAGTCATACTATCAGAATTTGAAATTTTGATAGAATTAATCCCAATCACTTGTCCTGCCATATTAATTAATGGACCTCCAGAGTTCCCAGGGTTGATGGCTGCATCGGTTTGAATTGCATTAATACTAACCGTGCCACCATTTTCTGATTTTGTCGTAATGGTACGATTTTTTGCTGAGATAATTCCTTCTGTCACTGTATTGGCATAATCTGACCCTAGAGGAGAACCAATAGCAATTGCCGGTTCACCTACTTTGATTTTATTAGAGTTACCGAACGTCGCAACTGTAGTCACATCTTTTGCATTAATTTTTAAAACTGCAAGATCAGAATATTCATCTTTTCCGACTAATTTTGCCTTTACTTTATGACCATTGTTTAATACCACTTGTAAAGCATCTGAACCATCTACAACGTGATTATTTGTTACGATATACGCTTCTCCATTATCTTTTTTATAGATAACTCCACTACCTTCTGAAGCTTCTTGTAATTCTTTGTCTGAATTTTTATCTTGCTCAGGCTGTTGTTCTTCTTGTTGACCAAATAATGAGCCAAATAAGCTAGACATATCATCTTTGGATTGAGCCTTTTGTAAATTAATTACTGAAACTACTGCGCCTTGTACTTTCTCAACCACTTTTGTTACATCTGTATTGACATCATAATTTACTTCACTTGTTTTAGTTTCCTTATCAGAAGTACTATGTCCTTTTTCGCTTTCAAAATGATTAAATAATCCTACGCCTCCAAGGACAATTCCACATCCAACAACACCGCCAGCGATACCTAAAATAAAACTGTTTCCTTTATTTGCCATAAATTTGATCCCTTATCTTTCTTTAACTTTGCCTTTATAATAGAAGATAGCGAATTTTTTCTCAAGTTTTTGGATTTAAATTTAAATACTTTATAACTTTTTTTAGAAAGGATAGAAAAAATGGAAATTAAAATTATCACGGTAGGAAAATTAAAAGAGAAATACTTAAAATTAGGAATTGAAGAATATACAAAACGATTGAAAAAATATACCAAGGTAACGTTAATTGAAGTTCCTGATGAAAAAGCACCAGAAACATTAAGTGAAAAAGAAATGGAACAAGTGAAGGAAAAAGAAGGAGAAAGAATCTTATCTCATATTCAAGATAAAGATTATGTTTTTGCTCTAGCCATTCTTGGAAAAAATTATGATTCCGTTGGTTTTGCCAAACAAATTCAACAATTACAGGTACATGGTAAAAGTACATTAACTTTTGTTATTGGTGGCTCTTTAGGCTTATCAGATTCTGTTATGAAACGATCAAATGAAGCGATTTCTTTTGGTGCTTTTACTTATCCTCATCAATTAATGAAATTAATCTTAGTCGAACAAATTTATCGTTCTTTCCGTATTAATAACAATGAACCTTACCATAAATAGAAAGAGCCAAAGAGATGATTCTCTTTGGCTTTCTTTTTATTATTTCCACCACTCATCAAATAGAGTTGCTGGTAAATGACGTTTATGTTCTCCGCGTTGCCACCATTTCTCAATGATTGCTTCATCTTCTTTACTCAATGATTCTCCTTCTAAGTAAGCATCAATTTTTTCATAAGAAATTCCTAAAGCTTCTTCATCTGCTAATAGTGGTTTATCTTCCTCTAAATCGGCAGTTGGTACTTTTTCATATAAAGCAGAATCAGCGCCTAAATATTTTAACATTTCTTTTCCTTGTCGTTTATTCAAACGGAATAATGGTAAAAGATCAGCTCCTCCATCACCAAATTTTGTAAAGAATCCCGTTAAGTTTTCTGCTGCATGGTCTGTCCCTACCACTACTCCTTGAGTCGCACCTGCAATCCCATATTGGGCAATCATACGTGCTCTAGCTTTGATATTTCCTTTATTAAAATCACTAATTGTAAATCCAGCATCTGTTAATTCTTTTGTCATTGCTTCTACAGAAGATTGAATATTAATCGTTATTACGCGATCAGCTTGAATAAAGTCTAATGCTTTTTGTGCATCGGCTTCATCTTTTTGCACTCCATAAGGTAAACGAACGGCAATAAATTGATACTCTTTTTTTGTTTCTTGACGTAACTTTTCAACCGCTAATTGACACAAACGTCCTGCTAACGTCGAATCTTGTCCTCCACTAATTCCTAAAACAAAAGTTTTTAACCATGGATTTTTTTTAGCAAAATCCATTAAGAATTGTACACTTTTTTCTACTTCTTCTTTAGGATCAATTTCTTTTTGTACTTTTAATTCTTGAATAATTTTTTCTTGTAACATCTTTCCTTCATTCCTCTTCTATTTTTACATAAAAAAAAGCCTTTGAAGATTCAAAGACTAGGAGTTTTCTATCAATATACCGGCGGCCGGGGTCGAACCGGCACGTCCTTGCGGACACTGGATTTTGAGTCCAGCGCGTCTGCCAATTCCGCCACGCCGGCCTATTTCATTAAACGACAAAAAGGCGACGACCGGATTTGAACCGGTGCTCAGGGTGTTGCAGACCCATGCCTTACCACTTGGCTACGCCGCCATAAAACTGGGGTAGCTGGATTCGAACCAACGCATGAGGGAGTCAAAGTCCCTTGCCTTACCGCTTGGCTATACCCCAATAAAAATATAAAGGCGGATGAAGGGAATCGAACCCTCGAATGCCGGAGCCACAATCCGGAGCGTTAACCACTTCGCCACATCCGCCATAAACTTATTAAAGTTTAACAGGGGTAGCAGGAATTGAACCCACACTAACGGTTTTGGAGACCGCTGTTCTACCTTTAAACTATACCCCTAAACTATGGAGGAGAGTGGATTCGAACCACTGAACCCGAAGGAACGGATTTACAGTCCGTCGCGTTTAGCCACTTCGCTACTCCTCCAGATGGCGCGAGACAGAGTCGAACTGCCGACACACGGAGCTTCAATCCGTTGCTCTACCAACTGAGCTACCGCGCCACGTATTACGGTCCCGACGGGATTTGAACCCGCGATCTCCTGCGTGACAGGCAGGCATGTTAACCCCTACACCACGGAACCTTTTATTTGAATGACCCGTACGGGATTCGAACCCGTGTTACCGCCGTGAAAGGGCGGTGTCTTAACCGCTTGACCAACGGGCCAATTTAATATGGAGAGTAAGGGATTCGAACCCTTGAGACAGTTAATCACCGCCTACATGATTTCCAATCATGCTCCTTCGGCCAGCTCGGACAACTCTCCCGATTCTATCACTTACTATTTCCAATTA
>NZ_AMYT01000015.1 GCF_000313915.1 Catellicoccus marimammalium M35/04/3 | reverse complement strand
AAAAAAGTTGTTGACAAGGACTTGCGAGTTTGATAATATAAAGAAGTCGCAAGACAAGAAGTTAGATCTTTGAAAACTGAACAAAGACAATTACGAACCAAATGTGTAGGGTTATAAATACTTCGTATTTATAATAATAACGGATAACAAGCGTAATAACGCTAGTCAATTAATTTTGAGCAAAACAGTTTTAAACTGTATCATATTTTTTATGAGAGTTTGATCCTGGCTCAGGACGAACGCTGGCGGCGTGCCTAATACATGCAAGTCGAACGCAAAACTTTTAACTGATGCTTGCATCGACCTAAAGTTTTGAGTGGCGGACGGGTGAGTAACACGTGGGTAACCTGCCCATCAGAGGGGGACAACACTTGGAAACAGGTGCTAATACCGCATAATACAGAGAACCGCATGGTTCTTTGTTGAAAGGCGCTTCTGGTGTCGCTGATGGATGGACCCGCGGTGCATTAGCTAGACGGTGAGGTAACGGCTCACCGTGGCAATGATGCATAGCCGACCTGAGAGGGTGATCGGCCACATTGGGACTGAGACACGGCCCAAACTCCTACGGGAGGCAGCAGTAGGGAATCTTCGGCAATGGACGAAAGTCTGACCGAGCAACGCCGCGTGAGTGAAGAAGGTTTTCGGATCGTAAAACTCTGTTGTTAGAGAAGAACAGGAGCGATAGTAACTGCTCGCTCTTTGACGGTATCTAACCAGAAAGCCACGGCTAACTACGTGCCAGCAGCCGCGGTAATACGTAGGTGGCAAGCGTTGTCCGGATTTATTGGGCGTAAAGCGAGCGCAGGCGGTCTTTTAAGTCTGATGTGAAAGCCCACGGCTTAACCGTGGAGGGTCATTGGAAACTGGGAGACTTGAGTGCAGAAGAGGAAAGTGGAACTCCATGTGTAGCGGTGGAATGCGTAGATATATGGAAGAACACCAGTGGCGAAGGCGGCTTTCTGGTCTGTAACTGACGCTGAGGCTCGAAAGCGTGGGGAGCAAACAGGATTAGATACCCTGGTAGTCCACGCCGTAAACGATGAGTGCTAAGTGTTGGAGGGTTTCCGCCCTTCAGTGCTGCAGCTAACGCATTAAGCACTCCGCCTGGGGAGTACGACCGCAAGGTTGAAACTCAAAGGAATTGACGGGGGCCCGCACAAGCGGTGGAGCATGTGGTTTAATTCGAAGCAACGCGAAGAACCTTACCAGGTCTTGACATCCTCTGACAACCCTAGAGATAGGGCTTTCCCTTCGGGGACAGAGTGACAGGTGGTGCATGGTTGTCGTCAGCTCGTGTCGTGAGATGTTGGGTTAAGTCCCGCAACGAGCGCAACCCTTGTCGTTAGTTGCCATCATTCAGTTGGGCACTCTAGCGAGACTGCCGGTGACAAACCGGAGGAAGGTGGGGATGACGTCAAATCATCATGCCCCTTATGACCTGGGCTACACACGTGCTACAATGGACGGTACAACGAGCAGCGAACTCGCGAGGGCAAGCGAATCTCTTAAAGCCGTTCTCAGTTCGGATTGCAGGCTGCAACTCGCCTGCATGAAGCCGGAATCGCTAGTAATCGTGGATCAGCATGCCACGGTGAATACGTTCCCGGGCCTTGTACACACCGCCCGTCACACCACGAGAGTTTGTAACACCCAAAGTCGGTGCGGTAACCTTTTGGAGCCAGCCGCCTAAGGTGGGATAGATGATTGGGGTGAAGTCGTAACAAGGTAGCCGTATCGGAAGGTGCGGCTGGATCACCTCCTTTCTAAGGATTAGGAACTACACATCGTAACTTTGTTCAGTTTTGAGAGATTTAACTC
>NZ_AMYT01000012.1 GCF_000313915.1 Catellicoccus marimammalium M35/04/3 | reverse complement strand
GTTGAAGTAACTTCTTTTAAGTTAGATTTTGTTGTGTATCCTTGCCATACTTCTTTTCCTGCAGCATCTTTAGAATATACTGAGTAATATTTTTGTCCATTTCCTAATGTATATTCATATTTCGCAAATACTACGCGTTCTGCATTGTCAGTATTTTTAGCTGTCCAATAGAAGTTTTTCCATACGTTAGTTTTTCCATTTAATACAAATTGACCTTTAGCTTTTTCAGCTTTTAAATCTTTTGTATCTTTGCTATCAATATATCCACGGTAAGCTTTTTTACCATTTTTATCTGTTTGGTATACACGGTATACATGTTTATCGTTAATGTTACGGTATCCATCTACTTGATATACAGTACCATTTTTAGGTGTTGTTGATTCTTTTAATTTTGAATCTTTGTAAAGTTTAGCTTTTTCTGTGCTAACTGTTACTTTTTTACTTTCTGCTTTAATATCAGAAGTTGCAGCATTAGCAGCTGTAGCTCCTAATAATGCAGAAGAAACTAGTAATGCGCTTAAAATTGCTTTTTTACTCATTAAAATTCTCCTTTTTTAATAAAAATTTTTTAATTATTTTTTAGTCACAGGCTCATTATATCAAATTTAAAACTTTTTTTATTTTCATTTTTTGCACATCAATAAAAAAAAAAAAAAAACAAATGATATTTGTATATTTTCTATCTATATTCTTTCTAAATTTCATTTTATGTATTAAATAACCCTTTAAAATCAACAAAATTCAGTCTAAACTTTTAAAATCAATTTTCACATTCAAAGCGCTTACATACAATAAAGCTAATAATTAAAAAATGATATTCATCTTATTTATCATTCATTTTATTTTATTGACATCTATTTTTTATAATAAAAATGAGACATTTAGAAATCTAAATGTCTCATTTTCTCATTATTAATTTATATCTTTAGATATATTATTAATTTTTTCTTCTTTGCTTTATGATATATCTTTCTGTAATATGCTCTGAAAAATTATTTTTCTATAAAAGAAACACCTAGAATGATCTAGGTGTTTTCTTTATGATATTTATTTTTTAACAAAAGTTGTTAATTTTTTCGCTGCATCTTTTAATTTTGCAGTTAATTCATTAATATGCTTCCAGTTATCTAATCCACGACGCGCATCATTTTTTCCTTCAACGATTACTTTTGCTTCTTGAATTAATTGATCTGTTTCTGAAGATACTACATTATTTTCTTTTGCTACTTTCTCTGCTTTTTCTGCTTGTTGCATTGCATCTGCTAAGTAGTCTGGTAATACACGTAACCCTTCCATATCATCAACTAACTCATCTGCGTCATTTTGCAATTCTACATCTTTTACTGATGCTGTATTACGAGCATAATCTTGTAGATCTTTTAATGCATCATAGTATGAGCCATGACCTGAGCCACCAAATTCTGTCCAAGATTTATTAATATCAATCTTAGAAATAGATTTTGTGTAGTCTCCTGTACTATTTTTATCTACTTCATAAGCTGCATCTACAATTTTCGCTAATTCTTTCGCTTCATTGTTGGCTTTTGGTGAAGTTAAAATTGTACGTGCTAATGCTGGAGCACTCTTCAATGTAGCTTGATCTTTTGTAATCACATCACCTTTTTGTTCTGTTGCAGGTTTTTGCGTTTCTTCCTGTGCTTTTTCTTGCTCTTCTTGTGCTTTTTGGATTGCTTCACGTAAAGATTTTGTAGTTTCTACAATATTTTTCCAGTTATCTAATTTTGGATTTGCAATATATTCATTCGCTTTTTCCACTAATTCTACTAGATTATTACTATTAATATCACGTTGGGTTGCTTTAGCAACTAATTCTTCTAAATCTTCAGTAACTACACGCATTCCTTGGAAGTCGTTTACTAATTCTTTAATTAAATCTTGTACAGTTGTTGTTTCTACAGATTTTGTATTACGAGCATAATCTTGTAGTAGTTTAATTGCATTATAGTAATGACCTTTACCACTATGGTCAAATTTTGTCCAAGATTCATTAATCACTAATCCTTGGTTATTTGGATCATTTTCTTGTGTAACTACTAAAATATTGCCATTCACTTTTTTAGTAATTTGATTTACCTTATGGCCTGTACTATAACTCCATACAGGATAAGCTACCTTATCTAATAATTTAGCTAATTGTTTAGCAGATTCATCAGATTTATCAGATTCCATAATTGCAGCACATAAAGCAACTGGATCATTTAGAGTCGCTTTATCATCCGTAATTTTGTTTGCAGCTTCTTCTTGTTGTTGCTCTTTCAATAATTTAGCTAATGCTTCCGCTTTTGTTTTCACTTCTTTTTCAGCATTAGCAATATTTTTAATACCTTGTGTATTCCATTGATATTCTGAATCTTTAGCACCTTTAGCAATAATTACTTTTTGATTTGATTCTAATTCTACAACTTGATTGGCTTTATCAACTGCATCTTTTAATGCATCTGCTGCCTCTTTAATTGCAGATTTACGATTCATTGCATCACTTGCATATTGTGCTGCTTCATTATTGATTTTTTCTAATCCTATAACGTTAACACGTAAATCTAAAATTTCACCTTTTAAGTTTACAGCACTTGTAATATCAGATTTACTAATTGAACCTTTAGATTCTTTTGTGGCTTTTACTCTCTTAGCAGCCGCTAAGTTATTTTCAATATGATCACAATCTTCTTTATCAAATAATGGTTTATATTCTGATTTTGTATCAAAACCTGCTTTTTCTAACTGTTGTGCATATTCTACTGCTTCGTTTACTTGTGACATTTTTGGACAATTATCTTGTACATCTTTGATTGCTTTTGCTAAATCTTTATCTGCTTTATCAAATGCAGCATAATCTTTCAATGTTGTAGCTTTCATTCCTGCTTCACAAGTTGTTGCTAATGAAGAAGATTTCATAGTTGAAGTTTGTGTTTTATCGATATAGTAAGTACCACCTTCTCCGTTTACACCTACCATATTTTTAAATTCATTTCCAGCTGTAGTTAATTTTTCTACATTTAATTTTAAGTTTTTCGCTGCCTCTGCTAATTTATTAATTTCCTCTGAAATTTGCTGTTTTGTACAACTTTCAGGATTTTCCACCATTTTTTGAGCTGTAGCATATTCATTAGCTAGTACTGTATTTGTAGCATCATCTTTAATAAAGTCATCTTTTGGAAGTTGTGCAATTTTATCAACGTTATTAATCATTTCTTGTAGTTTAACAACATCTGCTTTTCCATTTTCTGGAGCTTTTTTAATTGCCTCTTCTAAAGCTTTTTTATCTTCAATAAACTTATCATAACGATTATTTAATAAATCTTCTTCTGCTTTCTTAATAGCTTCAGATAGCTGTTGTTTACTTCCTTCTACGGACACTTTAAGTGCTGCTTCTGCTTTTTTAATTTCATCTTTTAATGGTTGTTTTACAGTTTCTTGTAAATCTTTTCCTGCAGATACTACTGCTTTTTCTGCTGTATTAATTTTATTCCATGAATCAGAGTTCCATTTTCCGTTTTTAATTGCAGATAGGTTATTCTCAGCTAATTCTTTTTTCGCTGCTTCTACTTTTGTATTTACTGCAGTTTGTTTATCAGAGCTATTTGATCCATAGCCTGCATCCTCTAGTTTTTTCGCTGCTTCTACTAATGCAGTTGCTTTATCATTTACTTTTTTATTAATTAAGCTCGCATTGAATTTTAAGTTATTTGCAGCTTCTTGTGCTTTGTTAGCATTAGCTAAGTCTTCTTTTGTAATTGTTCCATTAGAAGCATTTGCTTTACCAACTTTTTCAATTGCTTTTAATGCAGCTTCAAATGGTTTTTCTGTTTCTGGAGAAAATACATCTTTATGTTGTCCTTCTTTCCAGTTTGCACATTTTTCTTTTAATTGGTTATATTGTTCAACAACTTTATTTACTTCTTCTTTTGTAGGACAAGTTGCCAAATCTTTTTTCGCTTGTTCTAATGCAGCTTTTGCTTTTTCAAATTTCTCTGTATCATTAGATGTTACTTTACCAATTTCTTCCAAAGCTTTATCTAATTTAGCTTGTTGGTCTTTACTCAAGTAAACTTTTTCTGCTTCTGCTTTTACTTCTTTAATTTGAGATTCTAATGTTGTACCTGGTTGAGGCGTTTCTGGTTTTTCTTCAGGTTTTTCTTCTGGCTTACTTGGTTCGCCTGGTTTTTGTGAGCCATCACCATCTGGTTTTCCTGGTTTGTTTGTGTCATCACCTGGTTTTTGGTCTTCGCTTCCTGAACCTCCTTGACCAGGTTGATCTGGCTTAGGTTGTTCTGGTTTATTTGGTTCACTTGGTTTTCCACCATCTGGTTTTTGTGAACCATCGCCATCTGGATTTCCTGGTTTGCTTGTGTCATCACCTGGTTTTTGATCTCCACTTCCTGAACCCCCTTGACCAGGTTGGTCTGGTTTAGGTGTTTCTGGCTTAGTATCTGGTTTACTTGGCTTATTATCTCCAACAAATTTCAAAGCTTCTACATTGGCATAACCTAACCATGTATCTCCATCATATAATGAAGCATATTTCTTACCATTTCCGTAAGTATAGATATATTTCGCAGTTAATGTTTTACCTTTATAATCTTTTAATTGATCTTTCTTTGTATAGAAATGATTACTATAAGTATTCCATTCTCTTGCGACTTGGACATTAGCATCTGCACCTGTTAGTTTTTTCGAAGTTAAATCTTCTACAACAGAAGCATCTACATAACCTGTCCACCCATTATTTTGTTCTGTAGAGTAATATTTTTTACCCCCAATTGTGTAGTAACGAGTAACTTTGAAGTTTACTCCTTTACTTGCATCGAAACTACCTTTTGTCTGTTGGAAATATAAATTCGCAAATGATTTTGTATTTTTATTTAGAGTAATATATTTATTTTCTACTGTAGACTTAATAGCTGATAAGTTAGATTTTGTTGTGTATCCTTGCCATACATCTTTTCCAGCAGCATCTTTCGTATACATTGAATAATATTTTTTACCATTTCCTAATGTATATTCATATTTAGCAAATACTACTTTGTCTTCTGAAAGTGAAGCTTTCTTTTCTGTCCAATAGAAGTTTGACCAGAAACTTGATCCTTTTTTCGCTACATATTGACCGCTGGCTTTTTGACCATTGAAATCTTTTGTATCTTTACGATCAATATAGCCACGATAAACTTTTTTACCTTCTTTATCTGTTTGATATACACGATATACATGTTTTCCATTAATATCGCGGTAGCCATTTACTTGATACACAGTACCATTTTTAGGGGTAGTTGATTCTTTTAATTTTGAATCTTTGTATAATTTAGCTTTTTCTGTGCTAACTGTTACTTTTTTGCTTTCTGATTTAATATCAGAAGTTGCCGCATCAGCAACAGTCGCACCTAATAAAGCACTTGAAATTAATAAGGTATTTAAAATAGATTTTTTACTCATTACTTATCTCCTAACTCTATAAATTCCAGTAATTTTCTAGTAAAATTATATCAATAAATAAATAAAAAACATCTTCATATTTTTCTATAAGAAAAGAAATTTTGTAAAAATATTATTTTAATGCTTCCATTTTACTTTTAGATATACATGAATTATTTATGAAATCAATCATAAATCGTTACTCCATATCTAATACTTTTTCTATTATCAATTGTATTATCTCTTAACTACTATATTTTTTCATTTTTTAACTTTCTATATGAAAACATTATTTTTCTTTTTTTATATATGGATAAGAACTATTCTCTATTAATTTCTTTTTCTCGATAAAATTCATTTTCATTTAATAAGATACTTCTTAATTCTTCAGGAATAATTCGTTCCTCTGCTTTCGACCATTCTTCCATAATGATATTCGTTTGATAATACATCTTATTAACTTTTCGTAAGAGACGAGCGGATACCGGAAGTAATCCTTCATAAATGATTCTCTGCTCTTCAATAAACTGTTGGAATCGTTTCTCATTTTCCTCAATATCTGAAAGATGGTACGTGATATCATACAATAAATCTAAACTATCTTCTCTTAATTGCCATAAGCGTACTGCATCTTTACTCGCTTTTTTATAAAGATCTTAATAATTATAATCTCGACTAATTCCATTAATCAAAAAGACGATTAAAGAAAGAATCGTCGTTGCGAGTTGAAGCCAAGCTTCATCGGTAAATAATAAAGCAATTAATCCAGAAGAAGCTATTCCTGTAGCTAGTAACCGAGCGAAGTGGACAATAATTTTTGTCCGCCATAATTGATTAGCATAGCGCTTGTAGACAAAGTAATGCCATGAAACATCCACAATATATCGTTTCACTTCTTCATGTAATTTGTTTCTTAAATAATTCGTTTTTGATTGATTTTTGTTTGCCTCTTTTTCCTCCATATAAATTCCTTTCTCAATTTTTTCTTTCAATTGAATAGTTAAAGAAAAAATAAAAAACTATTTTGCTCGAAAAAATGGTATTCTATTTTATAGAATAAAATCTTAACTCCTAATAACATAATAATGATGCTTTATTACTCAATTTTATTCTAAAAAAGGACGCCCTAGACATAACTAGGACGTCCTCTTTTTATGCTTTTTAGAATCCGTACAAGTCTTGTACTGGTTTCATCATAATAGCAGTGATGTCATTCATAATGATACTTAATGCTTGTTCTTTTTGTAGCATATTTGTGATAGCATCATCATTTTGGATTTTTTCTGCAATTTCTTGCATTTGTTTTGCATCATCTTCAGTAAATTCTTCGCCTTGCATTTGTTTTTGTTGTAAACTTACTTGCAAGTTTTGGAAATCTTTAAATAATTGGAAGCTTTCTTCTTGTGCTTTCAATTCGTTATATGCTTGTTCTAATGCTTTAAATTCTGCTAATTCACGAACATCGCGTTCTAATTGATTCGCTGTATCATAAATGTTCATTTGAGTTCCTCTTTTCTTTTTCTATCTTTACTCATTCTATCACATTCTTATTGTGGAGAGAATTGTTGAAAGAAATTTGATACTTTTTCTTTCAAGGCAGGTAGATGTTCTTTTGTTTTTTCTACCACTTTGCCTGCTTTATCTTTCAAATCGTTCCAGAAAGAATTGCCATTTTGGTTGGCTTTTTGTGCTTGGCCTGCATCGCCCACTTCAAAACTTGTGTTCTTCGTATACGGAAGAATTCCTTCCATTTCATTTTTAAAGACTTGAGCGAGTGTCGTTCCACTGCTTCCTGTTAGATAATTGTTATTCGTTGTCTTATCATAACCCATCCAAGTCGCAACGACGATATCTGGTGTATAACCAATCATCCATTGGTCTTTGGATTCTCCTTTATTAGAACCAGAAACTACCGCTTCCGTGGTTCCTGTCTTCCCGGCAATCGTATAGTTTGCTGGTTTAGCAGAAGCTCCTGTTCCTTGGTTGTATACCCCTTGCAAGATTCCGGTCATTTCTTCTGCCACTTTTGGTGAAGTGACTTTTACTGGTTTTTCTCCTGTATTATCAACAACCACTTCGCCTGAGGCATTGACGATTTTTTTGATGAAGTGTGCAGGATAACGTTCTCCTTTATTAGCAAAGGTACTATAGGCATCCGCCATTTGAATTGGTGTTGCCCCTTTGGATAGACCACCTAATACTAATCCATAGTAATTATCGTCTTTGACTAGTGGAATTCCAAACTTCTTAATTTTTTTCATCGCTTGATCAATTCCGACTTTTTTCAATACTTCTACTGCTGGTGGATTCAAACTGCGAATGGTTGCTTGATATAGCGTAACCGTTCCACTATACGTACCATCATAGTTTTTCACTTTATAGTAATCAAGTGGTTCATCTTGTAATTTTGTTTCTGGCGTCATACCATCTTCTAACGCTAGCGTATAAACAAGAGGTTTCATCGTCGAACCAGGTTGACGTTTTGCCATCGTTGCACGGTTATATCCACGGAACGTATGTTCTCCTCGTCCTCCAACGACAGCACTCACGCCACCATTACTTGGCGTAATCGCAACAGACGCTGCTTGAACGCCATCTTTTGTGGCTGGTCCTGGGAACAGACTATTATTGTCAAAGGTTTTTTGCATCTGTGCCTGATAGTTTTGATCTAAATAAGTGTAGATCTTATATCCTTTATCCATGATGTCTTCTTCTTTAATGTCAAAATCATTCACGGCTTCATCGATGACCGCATCAAAGTAATAAGGATATTTATACGTATCATCGGGTTCATGATAAGTATCGGCTAATTGTAAGCCTTGTGCCTTTGCGGCATCGTATTGTTGCTGAGTAATGGCTTTATTATCAAGCATCAATTGTAAAACAGTATTGCGACGTTTAATCGCATTATCATAGTGATCAATGGGATTATAAAGTCCTGGACCTTTTAACATTCCTGCTAGGCAAGCAGCCTCACTCACAGAAAGTTGATCGGCATCTTTCCCAAAGTAGCGTTTTGAAGCATCCTCAACGCCCCAAACCCCGTTACCAAAGTAAGCATTGTTTAAATACATCGCTAAAATTTCTTTTTTCGAATAATGTTTTTCAATTTCAATCGCTAAAAAGAGTTCTCTGGCTTTACGGTCAAAGGTTTGCTTTTGCGTTAAGTATGCATTTTTCGCTAACTGTTGGGTTAAGGTACTTCCGCCCCCACCCGCTGTACTTCCGCCATTGAAGATCATTCGTACTGCCGCACGAGCAATCCCAATAGGGTCAAATCCATGGTGTTCATAGAAACGACGGTCTTCGGTAGATACAACCGCTTTTTGAATATTCGGTGAAATTTTATCAATATTCACGTATGTTCCTTTTTGGGAATACAAAGTTCCTGCCTTATCTCCATCTTTATCATAGATGGTCGTCATTTGTTTTAAGTTCGATTCTAACTGACTAACATCCGCTGTTTTGGCTAAATAGAATAAGTAGGCACTGCTGACTAAAATAAAGGTCAGTCCGACAAGAAGCACTACTTTTGTCATATGATATTTTTTCCAAAGCGCTTTAAACTTCTCCCAAAAACGCTGTAAATACGGTTTCACTTTATACCAGCCTTTTTCTAAAAGATTTTGTTCTTCGACTGGTTTTGGTTCACGGTGTCTTTTTTCTCTTTTTCTCGTCTTTTGTTCTTGTCGCTCTTGTTTTTCTTTTTGTTCTCTTTGTTCCCGACGAGAACGACGAGATTGATTTTCTTCAGGCATCCTTCACCCTCCTTTTTTAACATTATATTATTTTGATATATACTAGAAAAGAGTACAAGGGAGGAAATCATGTATTTAGAAATTATTAATGAAAACGCAGAACAATCTTTAACTGACTTATTACAAGACTGGGCGATTCCAAGAAAAGTCCGTCATTTTTTACGCACCAAAAAACATGTGACCGTCAATGGAGAAAAAGTCCCTTTCCATACCATTGTCTCTAAAGGTGCTGTGGTGGGGTTAACCTTTGATGAAGAAGATTATCCTTTCCATCAAGTAATTCCTAATGCTTTTATTCCTGTAGAAGTTTTATATGAAGATGAGCACATCCTTGTGGTAAATAAACCCTGTGGAATAAAAACTCATCCCAATCAACCAAACGAAAACAATACGATGTTAAACGCCGTTGCAGCATACATGAACGGTCATCCTTATGTCGTTCATCGTTTAGATAAAGAAACCAGTGGTGCTCTTTTATTTGCCAAAAATCCGGTAGTTCTTCCTCTATTAGGTCGCCAATTGGAAGACAAAACGATGTATCGGGAATACGAAGCTTTGGCTAAAGGAACACTCACGCATGACTTTACTTGTCGCCAACCGATTGGAAAAGACCGTCATGACAAACGCAAACGTTGTGTGGCTAAAAATGGGCAACCGGCCGTCACTCATGTCGAAATTATAAAAACAGAGAAAAATGCAACTCGCATTCGTTGTCGCCTAGAAACAGGACGTACGCACCAAATTCGAGTGCACCTTGCAAGTACAGGACACCCATTAGTTGGAGATCCTTTATATGGACAACCGGCAAAACGTCTTTATTTACATGCGGCACAATTGACCTTTTTCCATCCATTTTTACAACAAAAAATGACGATTACTTGTCCAACACCTTTTTAATTACAAATACATTTCTGAGAAGAGCTCGTATAATCGCTGGCTCTTCTCTTCATTTTGACAAAAAATCGCAATAGTATCTGCCCCAGCAATGGTGCCTAACACTTCACTAAAAATCCCATCATCGATAATTGCCGCAATGATGTTCGCCATATCAATTTTTGTGCGAACAATAACGACAAATTGCACTCGATAAATATTCACTACATTTTCGCGGATTAAATTTTCTAAGTTTAAATATTGTTCTCTTAGCGCTAAACTTTCTGGCAAGATATAATACGAAGGTTGATTTTCATCGCGCAATTTTGTAATCTGTAATTCCTTCATATCCCGAGAAATCGTTGATTGTGTCGCTTCTACCCCTTCTTCATGTAAGCGTTGAATTAACGCCTCTTGGGTTACGATTTTTTCTTTTTGGATTAGTCGACGCAAGATTTCTTGTCTCTCTTTTTTATTCATCTATCACACCTCAATTGCATATTTCTTTCTAATTATAACAAAATATTCACTTTTTATGCATAACTTAGAAAAAATTATCTTTTTTTTAGGGAAAGGCAATAGAAAAGACGCATTTTTTTTGTTATAATAGGAAAAGAATTTTTATATATTACGGAGGCCATTATGAGCGAGAAACAATTAGTCGCTGAAACTTTAGTCGCTGTCATTGGCGAACATCTTTCTAGCGATGAAATTTTAAACTTATTAGAAAAACCAAAAACTGCCCAACACGGAGATATTGCATTCCCTGCGTTTGCTTTAGCAAAACACTTACGCAAAGCCCCACAAGTGATTGCTGGTGAAATCGTAGAACAATTACCACAAAAGGCATTTGAAAAAATCGAAGTCGTTGGTCCTTACATCAACTTCTTCTTGAAAAAAGATAGTGTCAGTGAAGAAATCTTACACGAAATCTTAGAAAAAGGTGCCGACTACGGAAACCAAATGACAGGAGAAGGACGTAACGTTCCTATCGATATGTCTTCACCAAATATTGCTAAACCAATTTCTATGGGACACTTACGTTCTACTGTGATCGGAAATGCCTTAGCAAACATTATGGCAAAAATTGGCTATCAACCAATTAAAATTAACCACTTAGGAGACTGGGGAACTCAATTTGGTAAATTAATCGTAGCGTACAAAAAATGGGGTTCAGAAGAAGCGGTTCGTGAAAACCCAATTCAAGAATTATTAAACTTATACGTTCGCTTCCATAATGAAGCAGAAACACAACCTGAATTAGAAGATGAAGCTCGTCAATGGTTCAAAAAATTAGAAGATGACGATGCAGAAGCCTTAACATTATGGGCTTGGTTCCGTGAAGAATCATTAAAAGAATTCATGCATATTTATGATATGTTAGATGTTCATTTTGACTCTTTCAACGGAGAAGCATTCTACAACGATAAAATGGATGCTATCATTGAAGAATTAAAAGAAAAACATTTATTAGTGGAAAGTAAAGGTGCAATGGTTGTAGACTTAGAAAAATATGGACTAAACCCAGCCTTAATCCAAAAATCAGACGGTGCGACTTTATACATCACTCGTGACCTTGCAGCAGCAGAATACCGTCATAAAACTTACGACTTTGCTCAATCTCTATATGTTGTAGGAAATGAACAAAGCATGCACTTCAAACAATTAAAAGCCGTGTTAGAAGAAATGGGTCATGAATGGGCGAAAGACATCCACCACATTCCATTTGGTTTAATTACTCAAGGTGGTAAAAAATTATCTACTCGTAAAGGCAAAATCGTTTTATTAGAAGAAGTATTAAACGAAGCGATTGCGAGTGCCAAAGAACAAATCGCAGCGAAAAACCCAGACTTAGAAAACAAAGACGAAATCGCTCATCAAGTCGGTGTTGGTGCGGTTGTCTTCCACGATTTGAAAAATGATCGTTTAAACAACTTTGACTTTAACTTAGAAGAAGTGGTTCGTTTCGAAGGAGAAACTGGACCTTACGTTCAATATACTCATGCTCGTGCTTGCAGTATTTTACGTAAAGCCAACTTTGAAATCGATTTAGATGCTGCATTAGCTCTAAACGATGCGGATAGTTGGGAAGTTATTAAATTATTACAAGCGTTCAAAGAAGCTGTGACAAAAGCAGCTGCTCAATATGAACCTTCTGTCATTGCCAAACATGCGATTCAATTAGCACAAGCCTTCAATAAATACTACGCACACGTTCGTATTTTAGAAGACAACGAAGAAAAACAAGCTCGTTTATCTTTAGTTAAAGCTGTAACGATTGTTTTAGCTGAAGATTTACGTCTATTAGGTTTAAAAGCTCCAGAAAATATGTAGGAGCAACAAAAAAAGGAGAGAATAAGTATTCTCTCCTTTTTTGTATGTCTTTTACTCTTCTGTTGCTTCTGCTTTCACAGGTTCGTCTGCTGGATCTTCTTCTTTATTTTTCTTAGATAAAATACGGTTGTATTTTTTGAAGAAGACGACATAGATTAAAATCGTACCGATTGTATACATCACACTTGTAATGTAATAAGCATTGCCGTACCCTTCAGGACGAACAAATAAGAAGTAACGAGTAAAGATTCCTGTAAAGAATGCCGCAATCGCATAAACAATCGTCATAAATGAACTAAAAGCTGGACGGAGGTCTTTACGCACAAAGTTCATTTGTAAAGATTGTTGGATAGGCATAGAAGCATTGGCAAGACCAGAACGGAAGAATAAAATCACTCCGATAATTAATGGCGTTTGTGCTCCAAACATTGCCCCATGTGGCATGATTAGTAATAATGGGATAACTAAAATCAATAAGCCTCCAATAGAACCAATCGCACCTAATTTCTTTTCTAACCATGGCGCAAGTAAGTAACCAATAACCATTGCCAATGTTTGTAAAGATAAAATCGTTGAAACTGTACCACGGCCAATATGAAGGAAGTTATTTAAGTAAATTGGGAAGTAAGGAGTGATAATACTTGCCCCAATTTGAATGATGACTAAATAAAGCATCCATAAAAGGATATCTTTGGTAAATAATTGCTTATACATAGAAACTTCTCGTTTGACCCCTTCAAAGCCTTGCAATTCGCCTTCTTGTTCTTGGTAATCGCTTTGTTTTTCTTTGAGGAAGAAGCAAGCAATGGCAGCGACAACCACTAAGGCAACCGCAATATAAACAATTTTTTCATAAGAATGAATATACAACGTGCGTTGAGCAGCAGTTAATGCAGATGGATTTTCTGACAGATAAGAAGCCTTATCGTAAGAAACATGTAGCAAGTGACTAAAAATGGCAACAACCCATTTACCGCCAAAGAAAGTGACAACGGCTTGTGTTAATAAGTTGATATACATTGTGCGAGAGAACATCGTAACTTGTTGATCATCGGGGACATAAGAAGTTAATAATAGAGGATACGTATAGTCAAACATAGCAATACCAACAAAGCTGATGATATACATCACAGCAATCACTGTCGGCTGATGAATAATCACACACATCGCGAGCGCAATCGCACTAGCAACGGCAGAAACAATCAGTGTTTTTTTGTACCCTATTTTATGGACAAAGAGCAACAAGATAGAAACCAACGCAGAAGAAATTGCGGTATACATTCCCATCCCTTTAACAATATTGGGCGCTACAAGGTCTAAGTAAGAGAAGAACGTATTGTTCGTAATCCCTGTAACCATACCCATGACGGCATAACTAAAAATAAAAATGTAACAATTCTTCTTGAATCGATGATTCCATTGCTCATCAATCATGGTAAACACTACCTTTCCTTTTTGTTACTACTATTTTAGCATTTTGTGAATTTTTTATCCAATAATAACATAAGGTAATTTTAATCTTATATTAATGATATATCTTCCTTCCTGTTAAAAAAACAAAAAAGAAGAACTCTTTATCAGAGTTCTTCTTGTTTTTAAGTGAATCTTATAAGTAGTATTTATCTTTTACTTCTAATGTTTCGTCATCTAATTCATAAACTAATGGTTGACCTGTAGGGATTTCTAAGTCCATGATGTCTTCATCAGAAATTCCTTCGATATGTTTTGCTAACGCACGTAATGAGTTACCGTGTGCTGCAACTAAAACATTTTTACCATCTAATAATTGTGGTGCGATTTCATCTTCCCAGAAAGGTACTACACGTTCTAAAGTAACTTTCAAGTTTTCACCAGCAGGGATAGATGATTTTTGTAAATGAGCGTAACGACGATCATGTACTGCTGAACGTTCATCTGATTCATCCAATAATGGAGGTAATACGTCATAAGAACGACGCCATAATTTTACTTGGTCAGCACCATATTTTTCAGCTGTTTCTTGTTTGTTTAATCCTTGTAATTCACCGTAATGACGTTCGTTTAAGCGCCAAGATTTTGTTTCAGGAATCCATAATTGATCAGATTCTTCTAAAATGTAATGGCAAGTTTTGATGGCACGATCTAATACTGATGTATAAGCGTGATCTAATTCAATTCCAGCAGCTTTAATTTTGCGGCCGCCTTCTTTTGCTTCGTTAATTCCTTTTTCTGTTAATTGAACATTTGTCCAACCTGTGAATAAGTTTTTAGAGTTCCATTCACTTTCACCGTGACGAGAAAATACTAATTTTACCATTCATCGGTTCCTCCTTTTATTATTTACTTTTTCATTATAAACATTTCTATTTGAGATTGAAAGTATAGAAATCGCTTACAATTTTTCTTTTTAAAAATATTTTGCAAGAAATTTTGTATATACAAGTGAGTTCTCCATTTTTTTAAATTTTGGCAAACGAAAGGAGTAGGATGAAGCATGATTTTCCTTTACTTTTTGGTTGGAAGTTGCTTTGGGTCTTTCTTTGATTACTTATTAGAATATGCCCATCAAGAGCAACCGCTACAGAATCGTTCTTATTGCGATTTTTGCCATCATTCATTAGCTTGGTATGACTTAATACCGATTTATTCCTATTGCCATTTAAAAGGAAAATGTCGCTATTGTGGAATACAAATTTGTTCACAGTCTTTTTTTACCGAAATTCTTTTTGGTTTTTTATCTCTCTATTATGGACTTTTTTGTTCTTTTACTTTTTCTTCTTATCTTACTTTTTTATATCTTTGTTTTGTGACTTATTGTGATCTTTGTTATGGGGAATTTTATCCTCTTTATTTTTATAGCTTTTTGGCTTTTTGGTTGAGTACACAATCTTGTTTTCAACTCATTCATTGGCATTGGTTTACTTTTTTCTGTTGGACGATTTTAGCTTTTCTTTTTTCGATATGGAATCAAGAGCGTTGGCTAGGAGATGGGGACTTATATATCATTGTCTTTTTCACTTTATTATTTCCTTTTTCTACTTGGCTTTCTATTTTATTTTGGGCTTCTACTTTGGGTATTCTTTATTTTTGTTTTTCTAGACGCTCTGCCTTTGTCTTTCTCCCTTTTTTATGTGCTGCTTTATATCCAGCGATTTATTTTTCCTTTCCTCTTTTTTCATGAAGAAAATGCTATTCTTTGTTATACTGACAGTAATGAAAAGGGTTACACCTTCTAAAAGGAGAAGATTATGGATATTCAACAGCAACTTTATGAACTATCGCTTTATGCATTTAATAAACCAGACTCTAAAGAACGAAAAACATTTTTCTATCATCTTTTAGATCACAGTCAATGGTATTATCACACAGAAAAGGATCAAGTAATGAATCAATTACTTTCTACTCCTTTTCATATCCAATACCAACAACAATCTTTACCTATGGCAGGAATTGGTTACGTCGCAAGTTATCCTGAGGCTAGAGGTAAAGGAGGGATTCAATCTCTTTTTCAACAATTACTCTCTGATTTAAAACAAGAACAAATTCCTTTTTCTCTATTGGCTCCATTCTCACAAGTTTTTTATCGTAAATTTGGCTATGAAAATGTAGTGAAGAAAACAGAAATTAGATTTGATCATACAGCACTTTCTTTTTTAAAACGCCCAAAGCAACGTTATGAATATGAAAGAACAACCTTCAAAGAAGCGGACATCCATCAATTACAGGAAATTTATCAGGCTACTTTAGGAAAGCAAAATGGTACATTAGATCGACAAAATTGGTGGTGGGAATATAAACAATTAAAATATCCTTGGCACGTCGCATTCATTAAAAAAGAAGATCGTTATTTAGGCTATATGTTCTATCACATGGAAAATCAAACGTTTCATATAGAAGAAATTGCGGTTTCCTCTTTTGATGGTCTATTAGCACTCTTACAATTTTCGAAAGGACATAGTAGTACTTGTCAGCAGTTTATTTTTTCTGCTGCACCAAAAGAATTTCCTTTTGTGTTTACAGATACGCAAGGACTTACTATACAAACAAAAGATTATATGATGGGACGCATTATTGACTTTGCTCAATTCCAATCTTATTTAATAATGCCTTCAATTTCTTTTGAGACTAATCTTTGCCAGATTTATATTCAAGACGACTCTGCTCCTTGGAATACTGGTACTTGGTCTTATATGGATCAACAATGGGTAAAAATTAGTGAGGAACAATTATCCAATGTCCATTACGCTGGATCTATTCAAGCGTGGACGATGTTCTTTTTTGGCACTTCTTCTTTAGAAGAATTATTACTTACTGAAGAACTTCAATGCTTATCTCCACATCCTTTACTACAGCAATATGAAGTATCTTCACCTCATCTCTATGATTATTTCTAAAAGGACGGATTTTCCGTTCTTTTCTTTTTATAAAATAAAAAAAAGAAGAGGTAAAACCTCTTCTTTTCACTTT